>NZ_BAAAMR010000059.1:0-69041 GCF_039529375.1 Actinomadura napierensis | reverse complement strand
CGGCGAGCGGGTGGCCCGGCGCGGCGACCAGCGCGAGCGGCACCGGCGCCAGGTCGACGAAGCCGAGCGGCCCGGGCGGCGGCGCGAAGCCGAGGTCGCCGAGGCCGGTGCCGGTGTCCAGCAGCAGCGCGGCGTCCAGGTCGCCGCCGGCGACCGCGCCGAGCAGCTGGTCGCGGGCCGCGTCCGAGCGGACCTCCACGCGCAGGCCGGGCCGCCGCTCGGCGACCCGCTCCAGCACCGCCGGAAGGTGGGTCGCCGCGATCGTCTCCAACGCGCCGAGCCGCACCACCGGGGGCTCGCCCACGACCTCTTGGCGCGCCTGCTCGGCCTGCGCCAGCAGCCGTCCGGCCCATCCGCGCATCCGCTCGCCCGCCCCGGTCAGCCGCATCCCCTTCGGGCCGCGCTCGAACAGCGCGACGCCGAGGGAGCGCTCCAGCGTCCGGATCTGCTCCGACACCGACGACGGCGCGAGGCCGAGCGCGTTCGCGGCGTCGGTGACGGTGCCGTGCTCGATGACGGCCTCGAAGGTCCGCAGCTGACGCAACTCCATGCTCGGAGCAACCTCGCGCGAGCGTTCGGATATTCCGAACGCGGCGTGCGGGCAGGCCGGTGGAGCCCCGGGCCCGCTGTTTCCAGACTGGGCGCCATGACCACGGTTCTCTCCCCGGACGCGGTGGCGTCCGGCGGCGCGCGGCGCCGCCCCGCCCTGTTCGGCATATCGCTCGGCTACTTCATGGTGCTGCTCGACACCACCGTCCTGTCGGTGGCCGAGCCCGACCTCGCCCGCTCGCTGCACGGGACGGTCGCGGGCCTGCAATGGGCCGTCACCGGCTACACCGTCGTCTTCGGCGCGCTGCTGCTGTCGGCCGGAGCGGTCGCCGACCGCCACGGTGCGCACCGCGCGTTCCGCGCGGGCATCGCCGTTTTCGGCGCCGCGTCGCTGCTCAGCGCCTTCGCCCCGAACCTGTGGACGCTGGTCGCGCTGCGCGCGGTGCTCGGCGTCGCCGCCGCGGCGTGCGTGCCCGCCTCGATGGCGATGATCAGCCGGCTCTACCCGGTGCCGGCCGAGCGCGCGAAGGCCGTGGCGGCCTGGGCGGCCACCAGCGGCGCCGCGCTGGCCGCCGGGCCGATCGCGGGCGGCGCCCTGGTCGGGCTGGCCGGCTGGCGGGCGATCTTCCTGATCAACGTGCCGCTCGCCGTCCTGGTCCTCGCCCTGGTCGCCGGGCCCCGGGTGCACTGCCCGCGCGGCGACCGCACCATCGACTGGCCCGCCCAGATCGTCGCGTGCCTCACGCTCGGCCTGCTCACCGACGCGCTCATCGCGCTCGGCTCCGGCGCCCGCGTCCACGCGGCCTGCTCGGCGGCCGGGACGCTCGCCGCCGCGATCGCGTTCGGCGTGCTGGAACGGCGGAGCGCGGCGCCCGTGCTGGTCCCGGCGATCCTGCGCGCGCCCGGAATGCCGGGTTCGCTGGTCGCGGGCGCGGCCGTCAACTTCGTGATGACGGGCGTGCTGTTCGTGCTGCCGCTCGTCTTCCAGGAGACGCTCGGGATGTCGGCGCTGCGGACCGGCCTGGCGTTCCTGCCGATGACCCTGCCGTTCGCGTTCAACCCGCTGGTCACCGGGCGGATCGTGGCGCGGACCGGACCGCGCCCGCCCGTGCTCGCCGGCCTCGGCCTGCTGACCGCCGGCGGCGTGCTGTTCGGGGCCGTCCTGTCGGCCGGCGCGTCCTACCCGGCGCTGCTCGCGGGCCTGCTGTGCACCGGCTTCGGCGTCTCGTTCGCGCTCCCGGCGCTGGCGACCCTGGTCGTCACCGCCGCGCCGGAGGGCACCGCCGGCGCCGCCGGGGGGCTGCTCAACGCCGTCCGGCAGCTCGGCGCCACCCTCGGCGTCGCGATCATGGGCGCGTTCGCGGCCGTCGGGCAGGACGGCGGCGAGGCCGGCCGTGCGCTGTTCGTCGCCGTCGCCGTCTGCGCCGCCGCGTTCGCGGTCGCCTTCGCCGGACGGTTCAGGCGGTAGCCATACGGGTCAGGCGGTGTCGGGGTGGGCGGTGTCGGGGTGGGCGGCGTCCGCACCCGGCCGGACGGGACCGGCCCGCGCGGCGGTCAGACGGCGGCGCAGCACGGCGATCTCGGCCCGGAGCCGGTCCGCGGCCTGCGGATCCGGCTCCAGCCCGCTGAACCCGTCCTCGAGCAGGTCCAGCTCGGCCGCCCGCAGCCGGGCGAGCAGCCGCCGCGGCTCCCCGGTCGGCACGTCCCACCGCTCCTTGCGCCGCCACCGCCGGAAGGCCAGCACCCGGTCCTCGCCCGGCAGGAGCACGCCCTGCGCCGTCTCCTCGGCCGCCACCCGCCGGAACCGGACGAGGTAGCGGCGCCGCGCCAGCCGGTACGCGATCACGGCCGCCAGCAGGATCGGCGCGCCCTTCAGCGGCAGCAGTGCCGCCCCGGGCAGCAGCGGGGAGTCCCACCACGCGTGCAGGGCCATGGCGAGGAGGAGCGAGCCGAACGCGAGCGCGGCCGTCGGCCGCGTGGCCCGTCCGAGCAGGGAGCCGAGCCCGGCGCCGCCGACCGCGGTCATCGCCCAGTGGCTCCACCAGGCGCCGCCGATCACCCGGCCGCCGAAGGTGAAGAACGCCGCGTTCGTGTCCTGCGTCCCGCCGGTCAGCACGATCGTGTTCAGCACGTACAGGAAGTTCTCGACGATCTGGAACCCCAGCCCGGCCAGCGCGCCGTACGCCCAGCCGTCCAGCGGCCCGCGCACCGCGCACGGCACCATCAGCGCCAGCACCGCCACGCCCGCCAGCTTCAGCAGCTCCTCGTCGACCGGCGCGGCGATCGACGCGCCCCAGCGGGCGTTGAACTCCGGCCCGGCGGTCTTGGCGATGACGGCCTGGAACGCGGCGTTGGCGACCAGCGCCGTCCCGAACGCGGCCAGCCCGCCCCATGCCACCGCGATCATCGCGTACCCGACGGGCCGCGGGCGGACGGGATGCAGCCGCCGCAGCCCCCACACCCCGAGGACGAGGACCGGCGCCAGCAGTGCGAACCCGGCCACCGCGGCCGCCGGGAACTCCGCGATCTGCGCGTCCATCGCGCGCAGCGCGATCCAGGCGCCGAGCGGGCACATCACGGCCCACAGCCAGAACGCGGGACGGCGCGTCATGGCGAGATCTCGATGCTGAGGACCATCGCCCGCACCTGGGCGGCGAGGCGGCGGTAGGCGTCCGGCGGGCCGACCGCCGTCACTGTCGCGCCGAGGTCGTCCTTGGCGAAGGCGCTCGCCGTGCCGACCTTGCCGTGCCCGGCGAGCGCGCCGGTCAGCCCGGCCAGCCCGTGCCCGGTCGTGACGGCCCGCGGGCTCCCGGGCAGCCGCCCGCCGCCCATCGAGACGATCCGGCCGAGCCCGTTCCACAGGCGCGCGTTGTCCAGCGACCCGAACGGGACGACCGCGTTCAGGTTGAACACGACCTCGTTGTTGGACAGCTCGGCGTTGCTGGTCAGCGAGGACTCCGCCGCGTCCAGCACCCAGCCGGCCGCCGGGACCGTGAACGTCAGCGGGCGGACGCCGGCGCGTTCGGTGCCGACCGCGACGACGGTGCCCGCCGCCAGCGCGGAGCCGCCGCTGCCGAGCGCCTTGTCGACCAGGGGGAGCCCGCCGCCGAGCACGAGCAGCACCAGGACCACGAGCCCCGTGCCCCACCATCTCACCCGCGCCACGTGGCCCCCCTGATGACCTGCGCTGCGGGAAATGCCCCCCGACGAGGGGACTAAACAAGATCAGGTGGGTTCGGGGGCGGTCCGGCGTGATGTCCAGTGGGCGGGTGCGGCCAGCGCCGCGGGCAGCCGGGTCGCGGCGTCGCCCCGCGCCGCGTCGGCCTGCGCCTGGGTGAGGAACAGCGCACCGGTCAGATCGGCGCCCGCCAGCTCGGCGCCCCGCAGGTCCGCCCCGATCAGGTCGGCGGACCGCAGGTCGGCCTTCCGCAGGTCGGCCCCGATCAGGCAGGCGCCGCGCAGGTTCGCCCCGCGCAGGTCCGCGCCCTTCAGCCGCGCCCCGACGAGGTCGGCGCCCCGGTGGTTCCGCTTGCGGCCCGGGACCTCGCCGCGCACCAGTTCGCTGGCGCGCAGCAGCAGGACGTTCACCGTCTCGCGCACCGCCGGGACGTCCACGGCGGCGACCTCGGCGGGGCCGCCGCGGGTCAGCGCCTCCGTCTCGTCCAGCGCCGCGCGGAGTTCCGGATGGACGGGCGCGGCGGCGGGCATCTCCAGCGCGTCCGTCAGGTACCAGAGCAGCTCGTGCAACTGCCGCATCACCGGGAACACGCGGAACATGGGGGCCGAGACGTCGGGTCCACGCCGCCAGTCCCGCCCGCCGAAGGTCTCCTGCGACACCTTCTGGCCGGCGCCGAAGCAGTCGAAGACGGTGCAGCCCGGGAAACCGCGTTCCCGGAGCTCGGTGTGGATGCCGCAGCCGAAGTCGGCCAGCAGGTTGTCGCAGGCCTGCCCCGCCTCCTTGCTGACCGCGAAGTCCGCCGACTTCGCGAACGGCAGCGCGACGCAGCAAAGCCCGAAGCACGCCCCGCAATCGGCCTTCAGCCCGCTCTTGTCCGGCACGCGTGAACCCCCGTCCTGGTCAACGCTCCATTGTCGCGCCCTTCCGCCCGTGCCGTGACCACCGTCAGGCGGCGTCGTGGAAGACCAGCCCGAGCGTCCGGCGGTGCCCCGACCGCACCACGCTGACGCCGTGCCGGACCGGGGACGCCGACCAGCCTCGCCGCGTCCGTACCGGACGGTCCCGCGTGGTGAAGACCAGGCCGCGGCCGCGGGGGAGGAGCGTCGCGGTGCCCCGCGACTGGGCGCGCGCCCGCTGCTCGACCATCAGGAATTCGCCGCCGGTGTAGTCGACGCCCGGATCGTCCAGGCCGATGACGACCTGGAGCGGAAACACCAGGTCGCCGTACAGGTCGCGGTGCAACGCGTTCCAGTCGTCCCGGCCGTAGCTCAGCAGGATCGGCGTCGGCTTCGTCTGGCCGGCGTCATGGCACATGCCGAGCCATTCGGGCAGCGTGTCCGGCCAGGGAGCCGGACGTCCCAGCCGCGCGGCCCAGTCGCGGGCGATCGGCAGCAGCCGCGGGTACAGCGCCTCGCGCAGCTCCCGGACCGGGTCCGGGAACGGCTCGGCGAAGTACCGGTACTGGCCCGCACCGAACCGGTACCGCTCCATGTCGATCGTCGAACGGAACCGGCCCGCGTCGTCGTAGAGCCCGGCGATCTCCCCGCACTCCTCCTTCGTCAGCAGCGGCGGAGTGAGAGCGCAACCGTAGGCGTCCACCTCCCCTCCGATCGCCGCCCAGTCGCCCTCCGCGACCCTGTCCGCGTAGCCGCCCATGATGGGCCCTCCCTTCGCTCGTGCTGTGCCCGTCTCCGGTGAACACCGGTGCGAGCAGGGAGGTTGCGCCGCTGCGGTAATGTGGCCGTCGTCCGCAGCGGATCGACGAGGAGGTGAGTCCCGTTCCTGCCAACCCAGTCCGGGTGCTCCCGCCTCGCGAGCGTGCGGCCGGCCGACCCTAGGCGGCCGGGGGAGCGCCCACCGGTCTTCCGAAAGGCGCCCATGTCCGGTCACGCACCACCGTCCCCCTCGCCCGAGTCCGTCGTCTCCGCCCTCCGGGCCGCCGGCTGCGTCTTCGCCGAGGACGAGGCGGAACTGATCCTCTCCACCGCCCGCACGCCCGCGGAGGCCACCGCGATGGTCGAACGGCGGGCCGCCGGGCTCCCGCTCGAACACGTCGTCGGCTGGGCCGCCTTCCGCGGGCTGCGGATCGCCGTCGAGCCCGGCGTGTTCGTCCCGCGCCGCCGCACCGAGTTCCTCGTCGGGCAGGCCGCCCGGCTCCTGCCGCCCCGGCCGGTCGTCGTCGACCTGTGCTGCGGTTCCGGCGCGCTGGGCGTCGCGCTCGTCGCGGGCCTGGACGCGTTCGAACTGCACGCCGCCGACGTCGAACCCGCCGCGGTGCGGTGCGCCCGCCGCAACGTCGTGCCCGCCGGCGGGCACGTCCACGAAGGGGACCTGTTCGACCCGCTGCCAGCCGGCCTGCGCGGACGGGTCGACGTGCTGCTGGCCAACGTCCCGTACGTGCCGACCGGCGAGGTCGGCCTGCTGCCCGCCGAGGCGCGGACGCACGAGCCGCGCGTCGCGCTGGACGGCGGCGCGGACGGCCTGGACGTACTGCGGCGCGTGACGGCCGAGGCGCCGCGATGGCTGGCGCCCGGCGGGCGCCTGCTGTTCGAGACCACCGAGCGGCAGGTCGCCGACGCCGCCGACGCGGTCGCCCGCAGCGGCCTCACCGCGACCGTGGCCCGCTCGGAGGAGCTCTACGCCACGGTGATCATCGGCGCCCGGCCCGTGTAGAACGCCACGTGAGGGTATGGAACGGACCAGGACGACGTGAAGGAGTGAATCTCATGCGCCGCATCAGTGCAGCGCTCAGCGCCATCATCGGCACCATCGTGAACATCGTGACCCTGCCGTTCCGTGTGCTGGGCCGCCTGCTGACCCCCTCGCGCGGCGGCCGTCCGTCCCGCACCCGCCGGGGCCGGGCCGCCTGACGCCCATTCCGGATCGCCCCGGGTTCCCGCGGGAACCCGGGGCGATTTCGCGTAAAAAAGGGTGTTGCGCATTCGCGTGCCTTCCCTCACCATATGAGTAACGAAACGCACGGACGAGCCGGAAGGGAGCCGCTGAGATGGCCGCCATCAACGCCAAGCAGGCGAAGCAGCCCCAGCGCTTCGAAGCTCGACCGCAGGAAGTCCTCCGCGTCCCCCGGGACTTCTCCGACTAGGGCCGATCCAGGCTCCGCGGAGGCCGCCAGGGAGACATCCCGGCGGCTTTTTTTCATGCTTTCTTCGACCATTCGCCAGGCGTTCTTCCGACGCTGCGCGCAAACGCGAATCGACAAGTGAAGACCAAAATCATGGGTCAGTAGCTCAATAGTCCGTGCTTCCCGACGGCCTTCAAGCTCATGCGGATGAGCGCCCGGTTGAAAACCGGGAGGACGAGGTTCGACTCCTCGGATGGCCACGCCTCTGTAGCTCAGTGGACAGAGCACCGCGCTACGAACGCGGGGGCCCGGGTTCGAGTCCTGGCAGAGGTACCGCGGAGCCGGCCGGCTCCGCCGCACGCCGCACATGCCGAAATGGTTGAGGCACCCGGTTCTCACCCGGGAGTATCGAGTTCGATTCTCGAGTGCGGTACGAGCAGGAACACGCCGCTCTCGTTCAACCAGGGAGGACTCCGGGCTCTTACCCCGGCTATGGAGGTTCGATTCCTCCGGGCGGCACGACGCGGGACGCGGTTCCCGCGATGCCGGATGTCAGGGGCGCGCGCCGACGCGGGTTCGCTGGGTCGTCCAGGCACGGGCCTGCTCGCTCAGCGTGATGCCGAGGCCGGGACGCGCGGGCACGTGCATCCGGCCGTCGGTGATGACGAGACGCTCGTTGAACAGCGGGTCCAGCCAGTCGAAATGCTCCACCCACGGCTCGGACGGGTACGCCGCCGCCAGATGGAGGTGGATCTCCATCGCGAAGTGCGGGGCGAGCTGCAGGTGCCGGTGGTCCGCCAGGACGGCGAGCCTCAGGAACTCGGTGATGCCGCCGATGCGGGCCGCGTCCGGCTGGAGGACGTCGGCCGCGCCCGCGTCGATCAGCGCGCAGTGCTCGGCGACGCTGGTCAGCATCTCCCCGGTCGCGACCGGGGTGTCCAGCGCGCGGGCGAGGGCGGCGTGGCCCTCGGCGTCGTGGGCGTCCAGCGGCTCCTCGATCCAGGTGAGGCCGAACTCCTCCAGCGCGCGGCCCATCCGCAGCGCGGCCGGCCGGTCCCACTGCTGGTTCGCGTCCACCATCAGCGGGACGGCCGCGCCGAGGCGCTCCCGGACGGCGGTGACGCGGCGCAGGTCCTCGGCGTGGTCGGGATGCCCCACCTTGATCTTGATGCCGCCGATCCCGGACGCCAGCGACGCCGACGCGTTGTCGAGGACCTCTTCCAGAGGCGCGTGCAGGAACCCGCCGGAGGTGTTGTAGCAGCGGACGGAGTCGCGGTGCGCGCCGAGCAGCTTGGCCAGCGGCAGGCCCGCGCGCTTCGCCTTCAGGTCCCACAGCGCGATGTCGATGGCGGCGATCGCCTGGACGGCGAGCCCGCCGCGTCCGACCGACGCGCCCGCCCACGCCAGCTTCGTCCAGATTTTGGCGATGTCGCTGGGGTCCTCGCCGATCAGCGCGGGCGCGATCTCGGCGGCGTGCGCGAACTGGCCCGGCCCGCCGGCCCGCTTGGAGTAGCCGAACCCGATGCCCTCGTGCCCGTCCTCGGTGCCGATCTCGGCGAACAGGAACACGACCTCGGTCATCGGGCGCTGCCGCCCGGTCAGCACCTTCGCGTCGCTGACCGGGACGGCGAGCGGCAGCGTGACCGAGGACAGCTCGATCCACGCGACGCGGTCCAGCGTGGCCCCGCCCGTCATCTCAGAGCACCTTCTCCACCAGGGCCGTCAGGTCGGCGAGCTCGGCCTCGGTCAGGTCGGTCAGCGGCGGCCGGACGGGCCCGGCGGGACGCCCGGCGGCGCGCATCCCCGCCTTGACGATGCTGACCGCGTACCCCTTGCTGCGGTTGCGGATCTCGCAGTACGGCAGCACGAAATCGGCCAGCCGGCGCCGCACCTCGTCCCGGTCGCGGGCGCGGACGGCCTGGTAGAACCCGAGCGCGAAGTCCGGCACGAAGTTGAAGATCGCCGAGGAGTAGGTCGTCACGCCCATCTCCAGGTAGGGCAGCGCGAACGTCTCGGCGGTCGGCAGCCCGCCGATGTAGACCAGGCGGTCCCCGAGCCGCGACCGGATCCGCGTCATCAGCTCCAGGTCGCCGACGCCGTCCTTGAACCCGACGAGGTTGGGGCACGCCTCGGCGAGCCGCGCGACGGTGCCGTCCTGGTAGACGGCGTTGGACCGGCTGTAGACCGTCACGCCGAGCCCGGTGGCCTCGCACACCGCGCGGACGTGCGCGACGAGCCCGTCCTGCGGCGCCTCCGTGAGGTAGGGCGGGAACAGCAGGATGCCGTCGGCGCCCGCCCGCTCGGCGTCGCGGGCCATCTCGACCGCGGTGGCGGTGCCGTACCCGGCGGGGGCGATCAGCGGGACGCCGTCCGGGGTCTCCGCGGCGGCGGCCCGGACGACCCGGCCGACCTCCGCGGGGGTGAGGGAGAAGAACTCCCCGGTGCCGCCCGCCGCGAACAGCCCCGCGACGCCCTCGTGCCCGAGCCGGGCGATGTTGGCGCGGTAGGCGTCCTCGTCGAAGGACAGGTCGTCGCGGAAGTGGGTGACGGGGAACGACAGGAGCCCGGAGCCGAGCAGCCGGGCGGTCTCGTCGGGCGCGTGCTCGCTCATGACCCGAGGCTAGAATGGCCGATTGATCCAGGTCCAACACGAATATCGGATCCACTGATACCCGCAGGGAATCGTTTGTTCACCCTCACCCAGCTCGCGAGCTTCGTCGCCGTCGCCGAGGAACTGCACTTCGGCCGGGCCGCCGAGCGGCTGCGGATGACCCAGCCGCCGCTCAGCCGGCAGATCCAGCTGCTGGAGAGCGAGCTGAAGGTGCGGCTGTTCGACCGGACGAACCGCTCGGTCCGGCTGACGCCCGCGGGACGCGCGTTCCTGGTGGAGGCGCGCCGGCTGCTGCACCAGGCCGACCACGCGGCGCTGTCGGCGCGGCGGGTGTCGGCCGGGGAGGCCGGCCGGATCGCGGTCGGGTTCACCGCGGCGAGCGCCTACGCCGCGCTCGGCCGGCTGCTGGACGCCGCGCGGTCCGCCCTGCCGGACGTCGAGATCGTGCTGCGCGAGATGGTGACCCGCGACCAGGTGCGGGCCCTCACCGAAGGCGCCCTCGACCTCGGCCTGGTCCGCCCGCCCGTCGCCGCGCCGGAGCTGGAGGAGCGGGCCGCCGACCGCGAGGCGCTGCTGGCCGCCGTCCCGAACGGGCATCCGCTCGCCGCCGGTGGCGGCCCGCTCCGCCTGGACGCCTTCGACGGGCAGCCGCTCATCATGTACTCGCCGGTCGAGGCCCGCTACTTCCACGAACTGCTGGTCGGGCTGTTCCGGTGGGCGGGAGTCTCCCCGGTCTACGCGCAGTACCTCAGCCAGGTGCACAGCATCCTCGCGCTGGTGGACGGCGGATGGGGCCTCGCGCTCGTCCCCGAGGCGGCGGCGAGGCTGCGGTACGCGGGCCTGACGTTCCGTCCGCTGGAGCTTCCCGACCCGGCCCCCGTGGAGCTGAGCCTGACCTGGCGGCCCGGCAACGACAACCCGGCCCTGTCGAGGTTGCTGGAGCACATCTGACACGCGGCGTCTGGAGGGGACTGTGGTGATGGCCACCTCCTGGAGGCGCGCTGTCGCCTTGACCGGCTCCGCCCCGCTCGCTTACTTTGGCGTCCAAATATTGGTCGTCAAAGTAACGGCCCCGTCCGCCGCCCACCCGGAGGAACGATGAGCGACTTTCCCGTGTACGCGCCGTCGGAGGAGCAGGAGTTGCTGCGGGCGACGGTGCGTGAGTTGGCGGATGCCAAGATCGCGCCGTTCGCGGCGGAGGTGGACGAGGAGTCGCGTTTCCCGCAGGAGGCGCTGGACGCGCTGGTCGCCAACGAGTTGCACGCGGTGCATGTGCCCGAGGTGTATGGGGGTGCGGGGGCGGATGCGTTGGCGACGGTGATCGTGATCGAGGAGGTCGCGCGGGCGTGTGCGTCGTCGTCGTTGATCCCGGCGGTGAACAAGCTGGGCACGGTTCCGGTGCTGCTGTCGGGGTCGGAGGAGCTCAAGCGCAAGTACCTGGGGCCGGTGGCGCGCGGTGAGGCGATGTTCTCCTACGCGCTGTCGGAGGCCGACGCCGGCTCGGACGCGGCGGGCATGAAGACTCGCGCGGTGCGTGATGGTGACGCGTGGGTGTTGAACGGCGCGAAGATGTGGATCACTAATGCGGGGGTGTCGGAGTACTACACGGTGATGGCGGTCACCGACCCGTCCGCCGGCGCGCGGGGGATCTCGGCTTTTGTGGTGGAGAAGTCCGATCCGGGGGTGTCGTTCGGGGCCAAGGAGCGCAAGCTGGGGATCAAGGGGTCGCCGACCCGGCAGGTGATCTTGGAGGACGTGCGGATCCCGGGTGATCGGATCATCGGCGCGGAGGGGACGGGGTTCAAGACGGCGCTGGCGACGCTGGACCACACCCGGATCACCATCGCCGCGCAGGCGTTGGGCATCGCCCAGGGCGCGCTGGATTTCGCGATCGGGTACGTCAAGGAGCGCAAGCAGTTCGGTAAGCCGATCGGTGATTTCCAGGGTGTGCAGTTCATGCTGGCGGACATGGCGATGCGGCTGGAGGGCGCGCGGCAGCTGACCTATCACGCGGCGGTCAAGTCCGAGCGGGCGATGCAGGGTGAGAAGATCCCGGATCTGACGTTCGTGTCGTCGGCGTGTAAGGCGCTGGCCTCGGATGTGGCGATGGACGTGACCACCGACGCGGTGCAGCTTTTGGGCGGGTATGGGTATACGCGGGAGTTCCCGGTGGAGCGGATGATGCGCGACGCCAAGATCACCCAGATCTACGAGGGCACCAACCAGATCCAGCGGATGGTCATCGCCCGCCAGCTCCTCAAATAGCCGGCGACTCCCTGGGAAGACCACCGGTACGGCGGCGTGACGGCGAAAGGCCTGCCGCGACCGGGGGAGTGCCGCCAGGATGGGTGGTGCCGGCGGTCCATCGCGGACAAGGGAGTGCCATGAGCGAACACGGACCCGCGCCCGAGATCGACACGAGCGTCTCGCACGTGGCGCGCATCTGGAACTACTGGCTGGGCGGCAAGGACAACTACCCCGTCGACCGCGAGGTCGGCGACCAGATCCTCGCGATGCTCCCGGACGTGGCGCGGCTCGCCCGCGCGTCCCGGCTGTTCCTCAACCGGGTCGTCTGGCACCTGGCCGCCGAGGCCGGCGTCCGCCAGTTCGTCGACATCGGGACGGGCCTGCCGACGGTCGACAACACCCACGAGGTCGCGCAGCGCGCGGCCCCCGAGGCGAAGATCGTCTACGTGGACAACGACCCGCTGGTGCTCGCGCACGCGCAGGCGCTGCTGACCAGCACCCCGGAGGGCGTGACCGCCTACATCGACGCCGACCTGCGCGACCCGGACCGCATCCTGGCCAAGGCCGCCGAGACCCTCGACTTCGACGAGCCGGTCGCGCTCACCCTGATGGGGATCCTGGAGTTCGTCACCGACGACGAGGAGGCGTACTCGATCGTCCGGCGGCTGCTGGACGCGGTGCCGTCCGGCAGCCACTTCGCGATGTACGACGGGACGAACGTCGTCCACGGCGAGGCGTCCGACCGGATCGTCGACGTCTGGAACGCCTCCGGCAACGCCGGTCTCGTGCTGCGCGACCCCGAGGGGATCCGGCGCTTCTTCGACGGCCTGGAACTGCTGGAACCCGGCGTGGTGCCGGTGAACGAGTGGCGGCCCGAGGTCAGCGTCGGCACCGCCGCCGAGCCCGTGGACGCCTACGGCGGCGTGGGCCGCAAACCCTAGCCGCCGGGCGGCTCGTCCGCGTGCTGCAGGATCTCGGTGATCGCGAAGGCCGCCTCGAGCCGCCCGCCCTGCACGGCGGCCTTGTAGTAGACGAGCGCGACCCTTCTGTCCGCGGCGGTGCCGCCCCGGCCCGCGCGGTCCCCGAGGCGGTGGGCGTGGCGGGCCGCGTGGCCGGCGTCCAGGCCGTCCGGCGAGGCGTCCAGCAGGTCCAGCGCGCCCGGGTGGCCGGCCGCCGCGGCCTCGATCAGCAGCGGGGCGCTCTCGCCGCCGCGGGCCGGGTCCGTGCCGAGCAGCACCGCGACCCGGTAGAGGGCGTCGGCGTCCCCGGCGGCGGCGCGGGCGAGCAGCGCGCGGCCGTGCGGGCCGTACCCGGCCACGGTGGCCTTCTGCGACTCCGTCAGCCGCACCGGCCGGACCGGTTCGGTCTCCGGCGGCGCGAGCGTCCGGGGGACGGGCGAGGCCGCGGGCGGGGCCGGACGGGACGCGGCCCGGGCGGCGCGCAGCCGGGCCTGCCACGGCGGCAGCGACGCGATGCCGGGGTCGTCGGCGCGCACGCCCGTCTCCCACGCGCGGCGCTGGCAGCAGAGCACGAAGCTGGCCACCCACGCCGAGGAGGGCGCCCGCTTGCGCCGCCCCGCGAGCACGTCGAAGATCCCGGTCGTGGACAGCGACGGCAGGTCGCGCCGGCCGTACAGGTCGCCGAGATGCTCGGAGATCTCGGCGAGCTTGCGGTAGGGCGGCCTGTTGCAGGAGTCGTAGAGCGCGTTGAGCGCGGCGATGAAGTCCTCCGGCCCGGTGGGCCGCGAAGCGTCGTCGATCATGTCTGGTCGCCCTTGCCGGCGTGGAGCTGACCCGTCCGTCTCATGCTGCCAGCCGGACGGCCCGGACGTGGGCCGTATCGGAGTCACAGCCCGCGCAGGATCCGCCACAGGATCGACGGCGTCGCCGCGGCGGGCGCCGCGGTGAGCACGAGCCGGTTCATGGTGTGCCAGTAGGACACGGCGCCGGGCCCGGCCGGGTACACCGCACCGTTCAGCCGCTCCACGTACACGACGTCGGGCAGCTCGGCCTGCGGCGGCCGCAGCAGCGCGAACGAACCGCCGGCCACGGGCGGCGCTCCCGCGGACGCCAGCGGCAGCACCTGAAGGGTCACGTTGGGCATGTCGCAGACGTCGAGCAGGTGCTCGAACTGGGCGGAGGCGACGGCCCGCCCGCCGAACCCGCGGCGCAGCGCGGCCTCCTCGATCACCGCCCAGAACCGCACGGGCGCCGCCTTGTGCAGGATGCGCCGCCGGAGCGCGCGCAAATCGGCGAGCCGCTTCGCCTCCCAGACCGGCCGGCGTTCCTCCAGGAGCGCGCGCGTGTACGTCTCGGTCTGCAGCAGGTCCGGGACGACCTGGGCCTCGTACGCGCGGATGACGCTGGCCGACTGCTCCAGTTCCAGGTACGGCTCGTACCAGGGCGGGACCACGTCCTGGAACTCCGACCACCAGCGGGGCGAGTTCGCCTGCCGGGCCAGGCCCAGCAGCGTGGAGACCGCGGCCCGGTCGGTGACGCCGTAGGCGGCGCACATGTCGGCGACGTCGCGCAGCCGCAGGTCCGCGCGGCCGAGTTCGAGCCGGGCGATCCACTCCCGGGGCCGCCCGAGCACCGTCCCGGCGTCCTCCAGGCCGCGCCCGTTCGCCTCGCGCAGCCGCCGGAGCTGGGCGCCGAGGACCATCCTGGCCACGGTGGGCCCGGTCTCCCACTCCTCGTGGAAGCCGCCTTCGGCGTGCTCGGCGGCGACTGTGTTCATGCTCTGCCTCTGCGCGGACGACCATGGGGCCTGCGAGTGCACGCTAGCCGAGTCGGGCCCGGCGCGTCCCGCCGTTCGGCATGCGAGCGCCCGGCGGTGGTGGGGCAGCCGCGGACTCCGGTACGGTGGAGGGCAAAACGGGGAGTTCCCCGTTTATCTCCCCGGAAGGACTCCGATGCCCCTCACCATCGAGGACCGGCTCGCGATCACCGACGTGATCTCGCTGCACGGCCACTACGCCGACGCCGGCGAGCTCGACCGCATGACGGAGCTGTTCACCGAGGACGTCGTCTACGACGTGACCGCCGCAGGCGGCGGCCTGATCGAGGGCCGCGCCGCGCTGAAGCAGGCCGGCCTGGACCTCGGCGATCGCAACCCGCTGGCCCACCACGTCACCAACGTCGTCGTCACCGGCGGCGACGGGGACCGCGCGCACGCCGTCTCCAAGGCCATCGCCGTGCTGGCGGACCGCGGCTGCGGCAGCGCCACCTACGAGGACACCCTCGTCCGCGACGGCGGCCGGTGGCTGATCTGCCACCGCACGATCCGCCCGCGCCGCGAACCGCTGACGCCCTGACCGGCCGGGGGCGGCGCGAACGACCCGAATAGCATGTGCGAGGCTGCCGCCGCAGCCGACCACGTGAGGAGCGGTTCGTGCGAGAGATCGCCGTGTTCAGCGGGAGCGCCCACCCCGGGCTGGCGGCCGAGGTCTGCGCCCACCTGGGGGTGCCGCTGAGCCCGGCCCGGGTCTCCCGGTTCGCCAACGACTGCCTTGAGGTCCAGCTGCAGGCCAACTGCCGCGAGCGGGACGTGTACCTGATCCAGCCGCTCGTCGCGCCCGTCCAGGAGCACCTGGTCGAGCTGCTGCTGATGTGCGACGCGGCGCGCGGCGCGTCCGCCAGCCGTATCACCGTGGTGATGCCGCATTACTCCTACGCCCGCTCCGACAAGAAGGACGCGCCGCGCATCTCGATCGGCGGCCGGCTCGTGGCCGACCTGCTCGTGGCGTCCGGCGCGAGCCGCGTGCTCGCCATGACGCTGCACTCCCCGCAGGTGCACGGCTTCTTCTCTGTGCCGGTCGACCACCTGAACGCGCTGCGCGAGCTGGCCGAGCACTTCCGGCGGTACGACCTGTCGCGCACCACCGTCGTCTCGCCCGACCTCGGCAACGCCAAGGAGGCGGCGGCCTTCGCCCGGCTGCTCGGCGTCCAGGTGGCGGCCGGCGCCAAGCAGCGCTTCTCCGACGACCGGGTGCAGATCAGCTCGGTCATCGGCGAGATCGCCGGCCGCGACGTGATCGTGCTGGACGACGAGATCGCCAAGGGCAGCACCGTGCTGGAGCTGCTGGACCGGCTCCGCGAGCTGGGCGCCCGCACGATCCGGATCGCCTGCACGCACGGGCTGTTCGCGGCCGGCGCGCTCAAGCGGCTGTCCGCCGAGCCGGACGTGCTGGAGATCGTCTGCACGAACACCGTCCCGGTCCCGGACGGCGAGCGCAGCGAGAAGCTGAAGGTCCTCTCGATCGCGCCGGCGCTCGCCGAGGCGGTCCGCCGCATCCACAACGGCGAGTCGGTCAGCGCCCTCTTCGAGAACCCGCACTCCTAGGGGGTGCGCAGGACGGCGTCGAGGACGGCGTCGGCGTACTCGCGGGTCGGCGTCTCGCCCGCGACGAGCAGCCGGAACCAGATCGGGCCGGTCAGCAGGTCGAGCAGGACGTCGGTGTCGACGGGCGGCAGCCCCCCGCCGTCCCGCGCGGCCCGCAGCCGGTCCGCGCCCGCCGCGCGGATCGGCCGGTACAGCCGTTCCCGCCACGCCTCCGCCAGTTCGGGATCGAGCTGCGCCGCGCCGACGAGCCCGGCGAACAGCGGCCCGCGGTCCGGGTCGGCCAGCAGGCCGGCGATGCCGTGCAGCCACGTCCGCAGGTCGCGGACCAGGTCGCCGGTGTCGGGGAAGGCGGTGGGCGGGACGTGCTCCATCAGCGCCTCGAGGACGACGGCGCCCTTGGAGTTCCAGCGCCGGTAGATCGTCGGTTTCCCGACGCCCGCGCGGGCCGCGATGCCCTCGATCGTGAGCCTGCCGTACGGCTGCTCCGTGTACAGCTCGAACGCCGCGCTCAGGATGGCCGTCCGCGAGCGCTCGGTGCGGCTGGGTGTCTGTGGCATGCCGCCAGCCTATCGCGAAACGTTACGTAACGTATTGACAGTCTCGGGCGGTCTGCCCATACTGGCTGCGTTACGTTCCGTTCCGTTTCATTTGGAGGCGTCCATGACGCATGCCCCGGCGCCCGCGCCGTCCGTCCACCGGCGGGCCCTGATCACCTGGTTCGCCGTCTACGCGGCGATCACCGTCGTCCAGCCGGCGATCGCCCCGGCGACCGCGTCCCTGCCCGGCCCGCTCCGCACCCTCGCGCTGACCGCGATCGTCGTCCCGGCCGTGGTGTACCTCCTGGTCCCGGCCCTACTCCGCCTGAACGCCGCCACCACCGCCCGCCACCGCCCCGCCCCCAAAGCCGCCCCCGCCCACCGCGACTAACCCCGCGCCGCCAGTGGTTGACCCGGCGGCGGGTGTTGTCGTCGCAGGTCGTCGGGTGGATCAGGACGGTGCCGGGGCGGTGCCCGTGAGGTGGGTTCGGGCGAGCTTGCGGAAGGCGGTGAGAAGGCGGCCGCGGTCGCCGGCGCGGGTGGCGAGCGCGACGTGGCTCGGTTCGACGCCCTCCAGGGGGACCGTGGTGAGGTCGGGACGCGGGGACCCGCCCTTGACGCCCGCCGTGATGGCCACGGCCTGGCCTGCGGCGATGACCTCGAACTTGTCCTCGACGGCGTCGATGAAGGGGCCGTCGGGGGCGCGGCTGCCGTCGGGACGGGGGTCGACGCGCCAGAAGGCGCTCCAGGCCGGGTCGGACGCCCGCACGCGGGGCATCGGCTCGTCGGCGATGTCGTCGAGGGTGACCGACTCCTTGCCGGCCAGCCGGTGGTCGAGGGACACGACCACGACCCGGGGCTCGTCGTAGAGGACCGTCACGTCCAGCCCGGCGGTCGGGAACGGCAGCCGGGCCACCGCCGCGTCCACGCGGTGATCGAGGAGTGCCGCGTGCGGCTCGTTCCAGTCCAGGTGGACGGCGCGCACGTCCGCGTCCGGGTGGAGTTCGCGCAGCTCGAGCACCGCCGGGGTGACGATGATCCCCGCGACGTAGCCGATGGTGAGGCGGCTCGGCTCGGCGGCGGCACGGGTGCGCGCGGCCGCCTGGGCGGCCGAGCGCAGCATCGCCCTGGCCAGCGGCAGGAAGACCTCCCCGGCCTCGGTGAGCCGGGTGCCCTGCGGGGTACGGTCCAGCAGGCGGGCGCCGAGCTGCTGTTCGAGGCGGCGGATCTGGCGGCTCAGGGACGGCTGGGCGACGCGGAGGTCGGCGGCCGCGCGGCCGAAGTGCCGGTGGTCGGCGACGGCGGTGAAGTACCGCACCAGCCGCAGGTCGAGGTCCACCGGGGGCGGGGCGTCGGTCATGCGCCCAGCGTATCGCCGCCGGGGTGGGGATCGGTGTTGCATATGCACTCTGAACTGTGGTGATGCCTTAAGTGCATTGCCTCTTTCGGAACGGGCCTTGGACGCTGGAGGCCCGCCGGGTGCACGCTCGAATCACCGGCCGGGCACCGTTCCGGTGCCGCATCGGCCGCATCCACGCCGTTTCAAGGAGAGCACTATGCGGATATTCGTCACGGGTGCGAGCGGATGGATCGGCTCCGCCCTCGTCCCGGAGCTGCTCGACGCGGGGCACGAGGTCGTCGGGCTGGCCCGCTCGGACGCGTCCGAGGCGCGGTTGAAGGCCGCCGGGGTAGGCGTGCACCGCGGAGACGTCGGCGATCTCGACGGCCTGCGGGAAGCCGCCGCCGCTGCGGACGGCGTCGTCCATCTCGCCTTCAACCACGACTTCTCCGACTACGCCGCGGCCGGTGAGGCGGACCTGCGCGCCGTCGAGGCCATCGGGGCGGCGATCGAGGGCACCGGCAAGCCGTTCGTGATCACGTCGGGCACGGCGATGCTCCCGATGCTGGCGCCGGGACGCCTCGGGACCGAGGACATCGTGGCCGAGCCCGGCGCGGCGGTGCCCCGGGTCGCGTCGGAGGGCGCGGTGCTGGCGCTGGCGGAGCGGGGCGTCCGCACGTCGGTCGTGCGGCTCGCGCCGTCCGTGCACGGGAGGGGAGACAAGGGCTTCGTCGCGCGGATGGTCGAGACCGCCCGGGAGAAGGGCGTGTCGGCCTTCATCGGGGACGGGGCGAACCGCTGGCCCGGCGTGCACCGGCTGGACGCGGCGCACCTGTTCCGGCTCGCGGTCGAGTCCGCGCCGGCGGGCTCGGTCCTGCACGGCGCCGCCGAGGAGGGTGTGCCGGTCCGCGACATCGCCGAGGTCATCGGCCGCCATCTGGACCTTCCCGTGGAGAGCATCACCGCGGAGCAGGCGCCGGAGCACTTCGGGTTCCTCGCCGCCATCCTGTCGCTCGACAACCCGACCTCGAACGCGCTGACCCGCAAGCGGGTGGAGTGGAACCCCGTCCACCCGGGGCTCATCGCGGACCTCGAGGAGGGCCACTACTTCAACGGGTAGGCGCTCAGAGGAGCATGTCGCTGCCGCCCGACTCCTCCTCGCCGTCCGTCGTGTGCTCTGGCTCGAGGTATTCGTCCTCGGGCCAGAGCTCGTTGGCGAGGAAGGCCAGGTACTCCTCGTCGCCCGGGTCGAGTTCGGCCGTCATGGACTCGGGATGGACGTCGCCGGGGTCCGCGCCGAGCGCCGGAAAGTCGGCCGCGACGGGCTCGGCCGCGGCCGGCGGCGGTTCGGCGGCAGGTTCGGCGGCGGGGCCTGTGGCGGGGTCGGCGGCGGGCGGCTCGTCCGCGGACGCCACGGGGCGGAGCAGGTTGGGCAGGCACAGGCCGAACAGGGCGGCCATCGCCACCAGGACCAGGACCGTGATCACCACACCACCCCGTCCTTTCGCGGTCGAGTTCCACATGATTCTTGCGTAAGGAGCAAAACAGTTGAACGCTACCTGGGTGACCTATCGGATGGGAGCCGACATGCGGGCCGCCGGAGACAATGGAGCGGTGGAGTCTCACGGAGCGGTCGACCCGCGGGCGCGCGCGCTGGCCCGCATCGTCTGGGACCACCTGGTGCTCGCCGGCCCCCTCTCCAAGGCTGACGCGATCCTCGCGCTGGGGTGCCACGACACGCGGGTGGCGGCGCACGCGGCGAGGCTTTGGAACGCCGGTTGGGCTCCGGTGGTGGTCGTCTCGGGCGGGCGCGGCAAGATCACTTCGGCCTGGGCGGAGACGGAGGCCCAGGTCTTCGCGCGTGTGGCGCGCGAACACGGGGTCCCGGAGGGGGCTCTGCTGCTGGAGGAGACCGCCGCGAACACGGGGGAGAACATCACCGCGACGAGACGCCTGCTTGACGGACGCCTCGATCTGCGGAGCGCGATTTTGGTCGCCAAGCCGTACATGACGCGGCGGGCGCTCGCCACGGCCCGCAAGCAGTGGCCCGAAGTGGACTGGACGGCCGCCTGCCCCGACATCGGATACGAGGCGTACGGGGACGGGGACGACGAGCGCCGGTTCATCGAGCTGATGGTGGGCGACCTGCAGCGGATGGAGGTCTACGCCGAGCGCGGGTTCCAGGTGCCGATGCCCGTTCCGGCGGCGGCCTGGGCGGCGTACGAGGAACTGGTCGCGCTCGGGTTCGACCGGCACGTGATCCGCTGACGGTGGCACAATCGGACGCATGGCGTCAGTGACCACTTACTGCCGGATCTGCGAGCCGCTCTGCGGACTCGAGGCCACCGTCGAGGACGGGCGGGTCGTCCAGATCCGTCCCGACCGGGAGCATCCGCTGTCCAAGGGGTTCGCCTGCCCCAAGGGCATCGCGATGACCGAGGTCCAGAACGACCCGGACCGTGTCGTGCACCCGCTGCGGCGCCGTCCGGACGGCGAGTTCGAGCGGGTGGGCTGGGACGAGGCGCTCGGCGACATCGCCGCCCGGCTCAACGCCCTGCGCGCCGAGCACGGCGGGTCGTCGATCGGCTGGTACTTCGGCAACCCGGCGACGTTCTCCTACAGCCATCCGCTGTGGCTGAACGGGTTCATGGCGGCGCTGAAGTCGCCGCACCTGTACTCGGCGGGATCGCAGGACGTCAACAACCGGTTCGCGGCGAGCGCGCTGCTGTACGGCGCGCCGGTGCTGGTCCCGATCCCCGACCTCAAGCGCACCGACCTGCTGCTGATGCTGGGCGCGAACCCGCTGGTCTCGCACGGCAGCCTCATCACCGCGCCGCGCATCCGCGAGGACCTGTCGGCGATCGTCGCGCGCGGCGGGCGGGTCGTGGTCGCCGACCCGCGCCGGACCGAGACCGCCCGCGCCTACGAGCACCTGCCCGTCCGGCCGGACGGCGATGCCCACCTCCTGCTGTCCCTGCTCAACGTGATCTTCGAGGAGGGGCTGGAGGACCGGGCCGCGTGCGCGCGGCAGGCGTCCGGCGCCGGGGACCTGCGGACGCTCGCCAAGGGGTTCGCGCCCGAGGACACCGAGGCCCGCAGCGGCGTCCCGGCACGGACCGTCCGGGAGCTGGCCCGTGACCTCGCGCGCGCGGAACGGGCCGTCGTGTACGGCCGGACGGGCACCTGCCTCGGCCGGCACGGCACGCTGACCGCCTTCCTCATCGACGCCGTGACGCAGGTGACCGGCAACCTCGACCGCCCCGGCGGGGCGGTCTTCGGGGCCGCGCCGTTCCGGCTGGACGAGGTGCTGCGGCTGTCCGGCCTCGCCAGCTACGGCAGGACCCGCTCGCGCGTCGGCGGGTATCCGGACATCCTCGGCACGTTCCCCGCCGGGGTGATGGCCGAGGAGATCACCACGCCGGGCCCGGGACGGCTGCGGGCGCTGCTGGTCTCCGGAGGCAACCCGGCGCTGAGCGTCCCGGGCAGCGCGGCGCTCGACCAGGCCCTCGACGAGCTGGACCTGCTCGTCACCATCGACCTCTACGTCACCGACACCGGCCGCAAGGCCGACTACGTGCTGCCCGCGACGACCTTCCTGGAGCGCGAGGACTTCCCGCTGCCGTTCCTGCAGAACCACCTCACGCCCTACGTGACCTGGACGGAGCCGGTCGTCCCGCCGCGCGGCGAGGCCCGCCAGGAGTGGGAGATCATCGAGGCGCTGGCCCGCCGGATGGGGCTGGGCGTCGGCGCGTTCGGCCCGCAGCGGCTCGCGCACCGGCTGGGCGTCCGGCCGTCGCCGCGGTCGCTGGTGGACGCGCTGCTGCGCACCGGCCCGGCGGGGGACTGGTACGGGCTGCGCCGGATCCTCACCGGGCGCGGCGGCCTGAGCCTGAAGCGGCTGCGCAAGGCACCGCACGGCATCGTTCTCGCCGACCATCACCGGACGGGGACGCTGCGCCGCCGCATCCTGCACAAGGACAAGCGGGTGCATCTCGCTCCGCCCGAGATCGCCGCGGAGGTGCGGAGGCTGGCTGCGGAGCCGGAGCCGCCGGACGGCTTCCCGCTCCGGCTGATCGGTCTGCGCGAGATGCGCTCGCACAACTCCTGGATGCACAACGCGCCCGCGCTGATGCGCGGGGGACGCGTCCACGCGGCGCGGATCAGCCCGCGGGACGCGGCGGCGCACGGGATCGAGGACGGGGCGCGGTGCCGGATCACCTCGCCGCACGGGTCCGTCGAGCTGGCGGCGGCGGTCACCGACGAGATGACGGAGGGGACCGTCGCGGTCCCGCACGGCTGGGGACACCGGGGCGGCTGGCGGACGGCCAACGCGGCGGGCGGCGCCAACGTCAACCTGCTCGCCTCGCCCGATCCGGCGGACCTGGAACCTCTGGCCGGGATGGCGTGGCTCAACGGCGTCCCCATCCGGATCGAACCGGCCTGAGCGCCCGCGCGTCCCGAGCGGACAGGGCCCGAGCGGACGGGCCCAAACGGACGGGGCCCGGGCGGTCAGAGCCCGGGCGGGCGGCGGAAGCGGCGGCGGCCTCGCGGGCGGGGATGCGGGGAGGAACGCGGGGACCCGCGGGCCGTGTCGCCTCTAGGCGGCGGTCGTGGGACGGTGCGGGGCGACCACGCGCCCGTCGGGAAGCAACTCGCCGGTGTCCTCGAAGACGACGATGCCGTTGCAGAGCAGGCTCCAGCCCTGCTCCGGGTGGGCGGCCACGGTGCGGGCGGCCTCGCGGTCCAGCGCGTCGGGCAGCGGACACGGCGGCTGGTGCGGGCAGGACGGTGCGCGTTGATCGGTCACGGGTTCCTCCACGGGCGTCCCTGTGATTAAGGACATAGTGGAAGCCTGCCGCCGTTCGTCCGAAATATGCAAGTCAATGGGGGATTCTTTACCGTTCGTCGCGTGTGCGGCCGGACAAGATGGGGCAGAGCGGGGCGATCAGCGCAGAAGACCTTCGTCCGGTTCGTCGCCGTGATCGACGTCCAGGCCGACGACCGACAGGCACCCGTTGCAGATCCACTCGGCGATGACGGCCTCGGAGTTCATGCCGTACGCGCGGTACGGGCGGTCGACCCAACGGCGCCGCATCCCGTGCCCGCACGAGGAGTGCAGCAGGCGCCCGCAGGTCGGGCACGGCCAGACGTCCTCGCACCGCCGGTCGCACCGCGGGCACAGCGGCGCCTCGTAGTGCTCCGCCGGATCGGGCAGACCCAGCTCGTTCCGCCACTCGTTCTCCAGGTCGAGGTACTCGTCGCCCGGCCAGTGGTGGTCGGCCAGCCAGGCCAGGTACTCCTCCTCTCCGGGTGCGAGCACGGCCGTCAGCGACTCGGGGTGCTCGTCGCGCGGGCGGTGTCGGCGCCCGGCGCGCCGCGCGGAGGCCAGCAGGGTCAGCAGGCCGAGGAGCGCGGCCGCTGCCAGGCCAGTCGCCAGGGGCATCGCGGCGTCCTTACATGATCTTGTGGCGGGAAAGTCCGATCATGAATTCACTTCACAAAACCCTGCGAACGGTACAAGAAAGGCTCTTAACGGAAAAGTCGATCAGAAAAGAATCTTCGCCTTGATCACGGCCGGCCGGGAGACCGAAACCCGCCCCGCCGGGCGTCCAGAACCTGGACGGCCTGCGGAATCGGGGCGTACGAGCGTCGCGGAGCCCCGGCGGGGCCCGCCGGGCGTTTCACTCTCCGCTGAATCCTGCCCCGCCGGCGCCGCGCCGCCCGCCGCCCGCCGCGGTCAGTCCTTGCGCCCCATCACCGCCGCGATCTGCGTGTGCAGCGGATGCTCCAGCGGGCCCTTCGGCCCGTTCGGACGCCACTCCGTCACGGCCGCCACCCCCGGCTCGAGGATCGTCAGCCCGTCCATGAACCCGGCGATCTGCGTGGAGTGCCGGAAGTACGATCCGCCGAGCCCCGACTGCAGGATCCGCTTGGCCTCCTCGACCCGCGGGTCGTCGCCCGAGTCGTGCAGGTGGGTCAGCATGACGTGGCTGCCGGCCGGCAGGAACGGGTGCAGCGCCCGGACGACGGCGGCGGGGTCCCGCTCCTCGGGGACGTGGTGGATGATCGCCGCGAGGATCAGCCCGACCGGGCGGCCGGGGTCGATCAGCCCGGTCAGCGCCGGGTCGCCGAAGATCTTCTCCGGCTCGTACAGGTCGCCCTGGATGAAGGTCGCCACGCCCTGCTCGGTGAGCAGCGCCCGGCCGTGCGCCAGCACGATCGGGTCGTTGTCCACGTACACCACGCGCGCGTCCGGGTTGGCCGCCCGGGCGAACTGGTGCACGTTCGACGAGGTGGGCAGCCCGGAGCCGATGTCGACGAACTGGTCGATGCCGAGGTCGCGCGCCAGGTACGTCACCGCGCGCTCTATCGCGACGCGGTTGCCCTGCGCCACCACCGGCGCCTCCGGGACGAGCTGCATCACCATGTCGGCGACCTCGCGGTCGGCGGCGAAGTTGTCCTTGCCGCCGAGGAAGTAGTCGTAGACCCGTGCGAACGTCGGCGTGGAGGTGTCGATGCCGGGAGGGGCGCTCTCCGGGAGTTCGTCGGCCACGGGTGCGGCTCCTTCTGTTGCCCCCCGCTGCGAGACCTGCGGGGCGGGGACGAGATTGCCCAAGAGTAGGCCGATCCGCCGTCCCGGGCGGGGTTTTCGCGGCTTTGCGGGGCCCTTTCGGCACGGGGTGCGGTTTTCCGCAGGGTCGTGGCTGCGGCGCGCGGCCGGACGGGCCGGCGGTGCGCTCCATGGTGGCGGGAACGCCCGGTTCCTAGCGTCGAGGGCATGATCGAGACGACGTACGCGATGGCGTCCGCGGCGGCCGGGAACGAGCCGTCCGGCGGCATCACCGGGTGGGCGACGCACTTGATGGAGCAGCTCGGCGCGCCCGGCGCCGGGGTGGCGATCGCGCTGGAGAACCTGTTCCCGCCGCTGCCGAGCGAGGTGATCCTGCCGCTGGCCGGGTTCACCGCCGCGCAGGGCCGGATGAGCCTGCTCGCCGCGCTGGTGTGGACGACCGCCGGGTCGGTGGCCGGCGCGCTGGCCCTCTACGGCGTCGGCGCGCTGATCGGCCGGGACCGGATCCGCGCGCTGGCCGCCCGGCTCCCGCTGGTGAAGCTCGCCGACCTGGACCGCACGGAGGCGTGGTTCGCCCGGCACGGCGGCAAGGCGGTGTTCTTCGGCCGGATGATCCCGATCTTCCGCAGCCTGATCTCCGTCCCGGCGGGGCTCGAACGGATGCGGCTCACGACCTTCCTGCTCTACACGACGCTCGGCAGCCTGCTGTGGAACACGGTGTTCGTGCTGGCCGGGTACTGGCTCGGCGACAACTGGACGGCCGTCCAGGACTACGTCGGCGTCTACTCCAAAGCGGTGGTCGCGCTGGTCGCCGTCGCGGTGCTGGTCTTCCTGGCGGTGCGTATCGTGAAGGCCCGAGGCGGACGGCACCGGGGCCCGCAGACCAGGGAATTCGATCGTGACCGCATCTTCTGAGCAGCCGCGCGCCCGGCGCCGGGGCCCCCGCGCGATGGCGGATGCGGTGGTGCGGGCCGCGGCCGGGCTGGTGCTCGGTGCGGCCACCGCCGCCGTGGAGGTGGTGCTGCTCGCGGTGGCGGCGCTGCTCATGGCGTACGCGCTGGCGTTCTCGCGCGGGCAGCGGGCGGTGCCGGGGATCGTCGCGGACGGCGCGCGCCGTCTCACCGAACTGGAGCGCCGCCGGCTGGCCCTCCTCGGCGGGTCCGGCGACGGCGGGTACGGGCCGCTGCGGGCGCTGGCCTACCTGGTGCTGCGGGCGCCGGTCGGGCTGCTCGGCGGGATCATCCTCGTGCTGATCGGCTACGGCGCCGCGATGGCCGCCGAGCTGGCGGTGAGCTGGTGGATCACCGGCGACTACCTCGACGGCATCCCGCCGACCTGGTGGATCGTCCTCTACACCGCCGTCGTGGGGCTCGTGCTGCTGTTCGTGGCCGTCCAGGGGCTGGTCGGGGTGGCGGCGCTGGAGCGGGCGGTCGCGCGGCGCTGCCTGGGTCCGAGCCCGCTCGCCGAGTACGAGCGCCGGATCGCGCAGCTGTCGGTGACCCGCGCGGAGGTCGTGGACGCGGTGGACGACGAGCGCCGCCGCATCGAGCGCGACCTGCACGACGGCGTCCAGCAGCGGCTGGTCGCGCTCGGGATGCTGATCGGCCGGGCCCGCCGCGCCGGCGACCACGAGCGGGCCGCCGACCTGCTGAAACAGGCGCACGAGGAGTCGCAGCGCGCCCTGGAGGACCTGCGCGAGGTCACCTGGCGCGTCTACCCGGCGGCGCTCGATGGCGAGGGGCTGCGGGCCGCGCTGGAGTCGGTCGCCGAGCGGTCGGTCGTCCCGGTGGCGATCGGCTACGACGTGCCGGGCCGTCCGCCGCACGCGGTCGAGACCGCCGCGTACTTCGTGGTGTGCGAGGCCGTCACCAACGCCGCCAAGCACTCCGGCGCCGGACGGGTGCGCGTCGAGGTCGCCGGATCCGCGACAATGATCGGCGTGCGCATCGAGGACGACGGGGCCGGCGGGGCCGATCCGTCCGGCGGCGGGCTGGCCGGGCTCGCCCGCCGGGTCGCCGCGCTGGACGGGACGTTCGCCGTGCACAGCCCGCCGGGCGGCCCCACGGTGATCACCGCGGAGCTGCCGTGCGGGTGATGCTGGCCGAGGACTCCACGCTGCTGCGCGAGGGCCTTGTGCGGCTGCTCGCCGAGGAGGACCACGAGGTCGCGGCGGCGGTCGGCGACGGCGATGCGCTGATCGCGGCGGTCGCCGGCAGCCCGCCCGACGTGGTCGTGGTCGACGTCCGGATGCCGCCGACGCACACCGACGAGGGCCTGCGCGCCGCGCTGGAGATCCGCCGCCGCTGGCCGGGCGTCGGCGTGCTCGTCCTGTCGCAGTACGTGGAGAAGCGCTACGCCACCGAGCTGATCACCGCGGACACCACCGGCGTCGGCTACCTGCTGAAGGACCGGGTCGCGCAGGTCGAGGAGTTCCTGGACGCCCTCGACCGGGTCGGCGCCGGCGGGGCCGCGTTCGACCCCGAGGTGGTGCGGCGGCTGCTGGCGCACAGCACGCACGCCGACCCGCTGTCCCGGCTGACCCCGCGCGAACGCGACGTCCTCGACCACATGGCCCAGGGCCACACCAACGCCTCGATCGCCGCGCACCTGCACGTCTCGCAGAGCGCGGTGGAGAAGCACGTCAACGCGATCTTCGACAAGCTGGACCTGTCGCACGCGGCCGGGTACAGCCGCCGCGTGCTGGCGGTGCTGCGCTACCTCGGCTCCTGAGAGCCGGTGACACGGGAGGAGACGACCATGGTCGGCAAGCTCGACTGGGAACCGGCCGCCGGGCGGACGGACCTGCTGGCGGACCCGGTGGCGGCCGCGATCGGCGGCGTCGCGGACGCCGAGACCGCCCCCATCGACCCGGACCTGGCCGACACGGCGGCGTTCTGCGAGCGCTACGACGTGCCGCTGGAGGTCAGCGCCAACTGCGTCGTCGTCGCGGCCAAGCGCGGCGGCGAGGTCACCTACGCGGCCTGCATGGTCCTCGCGACCGGCCGCGCCGACGTGAACGGCGTCGTCCGCAAGCACCTCGGCGCCCGGAAGGTCTCGTTCGCGCCGATGGACCAGGCGACCTCGCTCACCGGCATGGAGTACGGCGGCATCACCCCGGTCGGCCTGCCCGCCGGCTGGCCGATCCTGGTGGACGAGGCGGTCGCCGCCGCGCCGCGCGTCGTCATCGGCAGCGGCCTGCGCAAGTCCAAGATCCTTCTCCCCGGCAAGGCGCTGGCGGGCCTGCCCGGCGCCGAGGTCATCGCACTGGCGCAGTAGCCGTGCCGTCCGACGCACTGCGCCGCGCCCTCACCGACCCCGGGCCGCCCCCGCTGCCGGACGAGGCCGCCCGCCTGCTGGAGGACCTGGACGCGCCGCCCCGCCTGGCCGCGCACCTGCGCGCCGTCCACGAGGTCGCCGCCGAACTCCTCGCCTGGGTCGCGGCCCGGCACCCGTCCGTCGCCGTGGACGCCGGCGCCGTCCTGTTCGGCGCGGCGACCCACGACATCGGCAAGGCCGTGCATCCGGACGAGCTGTCCGGGCCCGGCTCGCGGCACGAACCCGCGGGCCACGCCCTGCTCCGCGAACGCGGCGTGGACGAGCGGCTGGCCCGCTTCGCCCGCACCCACGCGTCCTGGGGTGCTCCGGACACCGGCGTCGACGACCTGCTCGTCAGCCTCGCCGACAAGGTCTGGAAGGCCAAGCGCGTCCCCGACCTGGAGCAGCGCGTGGTGGAGGTGCTGGCCGCCGCGTCCGGGGCCGAGCACTGGGAGGTCTTCATGGAGCTCGACGACGTCTGCGACCGCCTCGCCGCCGGCGCGGACCGCCGCCTGGCGTTCCAGTCGTCCTACCCGGTGGTCGCATGACCGTCCGGCGCGGCTGAGCGGCGGGGCCCCCGCGGCCCGCCGCGCCGCGTCGTGGTGATCGACATTGCGGGTAGACCCGCGGGCCGTCCGAAACTCATCGCGCCGGCCGAAATCAATCCGGAATCGCGCCGACCCGGTAGGCGGTGCCTCCCGCTGCGCGGGCCCGGTCGAGCAGGGCGCGGTTGGCGGCGAGCATCTCCGGGACTGGCGCGGACCCGGGGGAGGCGGTCTTCAGGACGCTGAACAGCACCGGTTCCGGCGGCGCGGCGAGCATCGGCACGTGCCCGACGCGCAGCGCCTTGACCAGGACGACACCGCTGAGGCCGAGTTCGTGAGGCGTCATGGCCTTGAGCGTGGTCTCGATGACGTCGGCGGCGCGTTCGCGGGGCAGGAACACCATGGCCCACGGGTGCGGGCGCGCCCACTCGCCGAGCGCGACGAGCTCCTCGACGTCGGGACGCATGCGGTCGGCGAACGCGAGGAAGGGCAACTCCTCGGTCTCGACGGTGCCCGGCGGGACCGGGCCGTCCCCGTACACGGTGGCCTTGATCTCGTACCGCCATCCGTCCGCCGACGGCTTGGCCTGGCCCGAGACGTCGTCGGCCGCGAGCTCGCCCTGCAGCCGCAGCAGGCCCGCCGCGTCCCGGCAGGGGACGGTGCAGGTCAGCACCCGTTCCGGGGCCGGGACCAGGCGGAGCGTCGCGCTCGTGATCACCCCATGCCGGCCGAGCCCGCCCCGCACCGCGTCGAACAGCGCCGGCCGGACGCGCGGTGAGCACGAGACGACCCGCCCGTCCTCCACGACGTCGAGGGCGAGGACGTGGTCGGCCTGCGTCCCGTGCAGGTGGGAGGTGCCGCCGACGCCGCCCGCCGAGATCGTCCCGCCGACGGTCACGTCGAGGAAGTCGGTCAGCACGGGCGGGGCCAGGCCGTGCGGCAGCGTCGCGGCCAGCACCTCGCGCCACGTCGTCCCGGCGCCGGCGACCGCGTGCCCGGCCGCGACGTCCTCGACGCCCGCGAGGCCCCGCATGTCGAGGCAGATCCCGCTGGTCAGCGACTGGCCGAACGTCGAGTGCCCGCACCCGCGGGGGACCGCGTCCAGTCGCCGCGCCCGCGCCTCCCGCAGCGCCTCGGCGACCTCGTCCGCGCTCCGCGGCCGCACCGACCGCGCCGGTGCGCGCTCCACGATCCCGCCGAAGTCCCGCATGGAACCGAGCGTCCCAGCCCGGCCGCGGCCAGGGAACCCCGGCGGTGTCCGTCCGCCGCTCAGCGGGCCCGGAGGCGGTCGCCGACGCGGGTCAGGGCGTCCCCGAGGAGCTCGATCTCCGCGGAGGTGAGGACGTCGATGAGCGCCTCCCGGACGACCCTGCGGTGCCCTGGGCGGACCTGGTCCAGGGCGACGGCGCCGTCCTCGGTGAGCTCCGCCCACACCGAGCGCCGGTCGGACTCGCAGCCCGCGCGCTTGACCAGCCCCGCCTGCTCCAGCCGGGTGACCTGGTAGGTGAGCCGGCTCTTGGAGATCATCACCTCGCGCGCGAGGTCGGACATGCGCAGCCGGCCGCCGTCGGACATGCGCAGCCGCACCAGCACCTCGAACTCCGCGTGCGACAGCCCGCCGTCCCGTTTGAGCTGCCGCTCGATCTCGTGGTCGAGCAGGTGCCCGGCGGCCAGGAAGGCCGTCCAGGCGCGCAGCTCGGCCGGTTCGAGGGCGTCCCCCGCGTCCGTCATACGGGTGATTCTAGTTGACCTGGACATCAACTGAAGTTTCTAGATGGTCTGAATTTGAACGATGTCTGCTACGGTCCGATTGGTTCAACTTTTAACGATCGCCGCGAGACATCGGAGGACCGGCATGCTCCCCGCCCGACGCCATCCCCTGCTGCCCGACGCCGGACTGCTGATCGGCCGGCTGGCCCTCGGCGCGATCTTCATCGCGCACGGCTGGCAGAAGCTGCACGACACCGGCCACGCGGCGCTCGCCGCGCAGTTCGACGGCCTCGGCATCCCGATGCCCGGCCCGTCCGCCTACTTCGGCACCTGGGTCGAGCTGGCCGGCGGCGCCGCGCTGGTCGTCGGCGTCCTGCTGCCCGTCGCCGGCGTGCTGATCGCCGTGGACATGGCCGGCGCGTTCTGGTTCGTGCACAAGGACCACGGCCTGTTCTCGGAGAAGGGCGGCTACGAGTACGTCCTGATGCTCGGCGCCGCCGCGCTGCTGTTCGCCCTCGCCGGCGGAGGCCGGTTCTCCCTGGACGCGCTCCTCTGGCGGCGCCTGACCCGGCGCACCGAGACCGGCGCCGCCGACCGTCAGCCTGCCCACGCCTGACCCGCCCGCACCGGCCCCCGCGCACGAATTCCCGAGCGCGGGGGCCGCCGGCGTTGCCAGGATGGCGCCATGGACGCGTGGAAGGCGGTGACGGCCGAATACGCCGCCCTGGAGGCGCAACTGGCCGACCCTCGCGTCCACAGGGACTTCCGGCGCGCGCGCAGGCTGCGCCGTTGCGTGGAGGCACTGCGGCCGCTCAACGAGGACGCGGTGCGCCTCAGAACCCTCCTGGACGACCTGCGAGACGTCCAGGGGCCGGCCGCCGACCCCGCCTGGCGCGCCGAAGCCGACCGGATCCAGCGGGAGGCGGCGCTTTTGCGGGCCGACCTGGCCGCCGCGGTCGACGCCCGTGATCCCCTCGACCCGTATGACGTGATCGTGCTGATCGACGCGGAGGCCGGCGACCATCGCCCTGTCCAGGTCGTGGTGGACGCCTACCGAGAGGACGCGCGCGTCAGGGGCTGGCGGGTCGAGCATCTCTACAACGACCCGCCGCCGCACTGGGCGATGCTGGGCATTGGGGCGGGGGAGGAGGGGCCTGGTCCCTGGTCCGTTCTGAAGAACGGCGCCGGACCTCGGGCGGTGCGCACCGCGGACGGCCCCGGCGCCGCGCACGTCACCGTCCTGCCCGACGCGGAACCCGCCCCCGTCGATCCCCGGGACGTCCGCATCGACCTGTACTGCACGCGCGAACCGGGCGCTCAGACCACACTGCGGGTGCTCCATGAACCGACCGGCATCGGCGCTTACGGGCGCGACCCGGTCCCCGCGCGCGCGCAGGCGAACGCCATGCGCGTCGTCTGGGCTCAACTCGCGGCGACGGAGAGCGCCCCCGAAGGCCGCTACCAGGCGGTTCCACAGTCGCCGGGCGGGCATCTGCGCCTGCGGGCCGCGGCGGGCCCGGCCGCGGCAGTGTGATCTACGCGACTTTTCTTGTGCCCTGTACAGGGAAGGTGACATTCAGGTAAACAACGGTCACCAGCCTGGAAAGGGATATGGTCCGGTCCAAAACCGGGCCGTGGGCGCCCCGCCTCCCTGACATCCCGGTTTTCCGTCATCGGGTCTTTACGTCGAACTGACACAATGTTCTCGATGACCGTTTCTGGGCATGGTGATGACGGAGAGTTCCTCGAGAGGCGGGTCGCTGGTGTCGCGCGGTAGTGAGTTCGTTGTGGTGGCCAATCGGCTTCCGGTCGACCGGAGCGTCGGCGCGGACGGAGTTCCGGCCTGGCGGCGCAGCCCGGGCGGGCTCGTCAGCGCGATCGCGCCGGTGATGCGGCGCAGGAACGGCACATGGATCGGCTGGACGGGCGCTCCCGACGAGGAGCTGCAGCCGTTCGAAGAGGACGGCATGTCGCTGTACCCCATCGCGCAGTCCGCCGAGGAGGTCGCGCTCTATTACGAGGGCTTCTCCAACGCCACGCTGTGGCCGCTCTACCACGACGTCGTCGCGCCGCCCATCTACGACCGCGCCATGTGGGACGCCTATGTGCGGGTGAACCGGCGGTTCGCGGAGGCGGCGGCGAAGGTCGCGGCCGAGGGCGCGATCGTCTGGGTGCAGGACTACCAGCTCCAGCTCGTCCCGGCGATGCTGCGGGCGCTCCGCCCCGACCTGCGCATCGGCTTCTTCCTGCACATCCCGTTCCCGCCGGTCGAGCTGTTCTGGCAGCTGCCCTGGCGGCGGCAGATCCTGGAGGGCCTGCTCGGCGCCGACCTGGTCGGCTTCCAGCTGCCCGGCGCGGCGGCCAACTTCGTCCGGCTGTGCCGGCGGCTGCTGGACACCCGCTACTCCAAGCAGGACGTGTTCTGGGACGACCGGGTCGTGCGGGCCCGCGCGTTCCCCATCTCGGTGGACGTCGGCGAGCTGAACGACCTGGTCGGGCGTTCCGACGTGGCCGAGCGCGCGCAGGAGATCCGCACCGACCTCGGCGACGCGACGATCCTGCTGGGCGTCGACCGGCTCGACTACACCAAGGGCATCACCCAGCGGCTGCAGGCGTTCGGCGAGCTGTTCGGCGACGGCCATCTGAGGCCGGGCCAGGCGGTGTTCGTGCAGATCGCGACGCCGAGCCGGGAGCGCGTCGAGCAGTACCAGCTGCTGCGCGAGGAGATCGAGCAGCAGGTCGGGCGGATCAACGGCGAATACGGCGAGATCGGGTTTCCGGTCATCCACTATCTGCACAGCTCGTATGACCGTTCCGAGCTGACCGCGCTCTACCTGGCCGCGGACGTGATGGTGGTCACCCCGCTGCGCGACGGGATGAACCTGGTGGCCAAGGAGTACGTGGCCTGCCGCCGCGACCTGCGCGGATCGCTCGTGCTCAGCGAGTTCGCCGGCGCCGCAGCCGAGCTGAAGCGCGGCGCCTTCCAGGTCAACCCCTACGACATCGACGGCCTGAAGGGCACGCTGCTGGCCGCCCTGAGCGCCGAGCCCGCCGAGCAGGCCCGGCGGATGCGCTCGATGCGCCGCCGCGTCATCGAGCACGACGTGGACCGCTGGGCGCAGGACTTCCTGAGCGAGCTGGAGCGCCCCGTCCGGTCGGTCCCGTCGCCGGTCAGCGTGCTGGAGGGCTGACCCGCAGATCGAAGGAGGCCCAGACGGCCTTCCCGCCGGTGGACAGCCGGGCCCAGCCCCACGCGTCGCTGACCCCGCTCACCACGAGCAGCCCGCGGCCGCCCTCGACGAAGCGGTCCGGGTCGTTCGGCAGCGGCTCGGGCGCGCGCGCCCCCGGGTCGGTCACCGTGACGACGAGGCGCCGCGGGTGTCCCACCAGGACGACCTGGATCGGGCACAGCGGCAGCGGCTGGGGGAGTCCCTCCAGGCCGTGCCGCAGCGCGTTGGTCACCAGTTCCGAGATGGCGACGACGACGTCCTCGGCGTCCTCGGTCAGGCCCCAGTCGCGCAGTGTGGCCTGGGTGAACTCGCGTGCGGTGCGGGGCGCGGTGATCTCCGCGGGCAGCACCTTGCGAGCGGTGCGGGGAGTGCCGGCGTGCGCGGCGGGCCACAGCCCGGCGAGCCCGGGAGCGGGCTCCGGGGCGTTCGCTGGAGCGTTCGGGCGCGCGGCCGCCTGCGGGGCGTCCGGCCAGGGCGCGTGCACGGCGTGCCGCGGTCCGCGGCCGCCCATGGCGGCGTGGGCCGCGACGTCGTCTGCCTGGTCAACGGTCATTTCTCGAACCTCGAAGGCGTGCTGAGTCGGTACCGGCGAGCGTTCGCTATCTTGCTCCCCAAGTCGTGCAGATGCAAGACCGTCTGCATGAACGAATGCAAGAACGAATGCACGTGCATCTCGTACCATGGTGTGGGGTGGGGCGAGATCGCGGCCTTCCCGCAGGGGGAGGCTGAGACGCCTGAGGGGGCACAAACGATGAACGGCCACCAGATGCCGGACTGGCGCGACGGGCTGGTCTGGCAGAAGAGCCGGCGCAGCAACCCCAGCGGGAACTGCGTCGAGATGGCCGAACTCCCGACCGGGGAGATCGCGGTGCGCAACTCCAGGGACCCGGAGGGGGCCGTGCTCGTCTACACGCGCGAGGAGGTGGAGGCGTTCGTGGGCGGGGCCAAGGACGGCGACTTCGACCACATGCTGGTCTGACCGTCCAATAAACCGAACGGGATTCCATTGGCCTGTCCAGCCCGGTAACGTGCGGCCATGCACCTGGGGCACGTAGCGGCACAGACGCCCGACAAGCCCGCCGTGATCATGGCGGGCTCCGGCCGGGTCGTCACCTTCCGGGAACTGAACGACGCCTCCAACCGGCTCGCGCGGCTGCTCCACGCGGAGGGGCTCCGGCCGGGCGACCACATCGCCTTCATGCTGGAGAACCATCCGCTCTACCTGGCCGTGGCATGGGCCGCCCAGCGGTCAGGGCTCTACTACACGGCCATCAGCTCCCGGCTCCAGGCCGAGGAGCTCGCCTACATCGTGGGCAACTGCGAGGCGAAGGTCTTCATCACCAGCGCGTCGATGACGGCCGCCGCGCAGGATCCGCCGGACGTGCCGCTGCGCCTCCTGCTCGGCGGCACGGCACCGGGCTACGAGTCCTACGAGGAGCGCGTCGCCGCGCACCCGGCCGAGCCGATCGAGCACGAGTGCGAGGGGCAGGACATGCTCTACTCCTCGGGCACGACCGGGCGCCCCAAGGGCGTCAAGCCGCCGCTGACGCAGGCGCCCATGGGCACCGCCGGCCCGCTCTACATGCTCATCACCGGGCTCTTCGGGGCCGGCGGCGACTCGGTGTACCTGTCCCCGGCGCCGCTCTACCACGCCGCGCCGCTGCGCTACTCGATGATCTTCCAGCGGTGCGGCGCGACCGTGGTGGTCATGGAGAAGTTCGACGCCGAGCAGGCCCTCGCCGCCGTCGAGAGGTACGGCGTCACGCACAGCCAGTGGGTGCCGACCATGTTCATCCGGATGCTGAAGCTCCCGGACGAGGTCCGCGCCAAGTACGACCTGTCGAGCCTGGCGTGCGCCGTGCACGCCGCCGCGCCCTGCCCCGTGCCGGTCAAGGAGCGGATGATCGACTGGTGGGGCCCGATCCTGCACGAGTACTACGCGGGCACCGAGGGCAACTGCTTCGTCTACACCAACTCCGACGACTGGCTGGCGCACAAGGGCACCGTCGGCCGGCCCATCCTCGGGGAGGTCCACGTCCTGGACGAGGACGGCGCCGAGCAGCCCCCGGGCACGCCCGGCACGCTGTACTTCGGCGGCGGCCCGTCGTTCGAGTACCACGGCGACCAGGCCAAGACCGACGCGTCCCGCGACCCCTGGGGGCACGGGTGGACGACGCTCGGCGACATCGGCCACCTCGACGAGGACGGCTTCCTCTACCTCACCGACCGCCGCTCCTACATGATCATCAGTGGCGGGGTGAACATCTACCCGCAGGAGGCCGAGAACGTCCTCGCGGTGCACCCGAAGGTCGCGGACGTCGCGGTGTTCGGCGTCCCGGACGCCGAGATGGGGGAGGCGGTCAAGGCCGTCGTCCAGCCGGCGTCCATGGACGACGCGGGCCCCGAGCTGGAAGCGGAGCTGATCGCGTACTGCCGCGAGCACCTCGCCCACTACAAGTGCCCGCGCTCGGTCGACTTCCGGCCCGAACTGCCGCGCCACCCGACGGGCAAGCTCTACAAGCGCCTTCTCCGGGACGAGTACTGGAAGGACCAGAGCCCGGCGTCCGCCTGACGTTGGAACCGTCCAAGAACGGGCCTGAGAGCCTCTCTGGACGGCGAAAGCCCCGGTCCGGGAAACGGGTTCCCGGACCGGGGCTCAGCGGACGTCTGCGGCGTCCTAGTGCATCGCGATCGGCACTTCGGCCTTCTGCTCCGCCGCACCGGCGACGTCGGGCCGCTTGCGCGGCAGCAGCAGCACCGGGATGAAGGCCAGCACCAGCAGCCCCACCGAGTACCAGTAGGTGTGCTGGAACGCGTCCGCCATCGGCCCGGCGATCTTGTGCATGACCTCGTCCGGGATCTTCTTGGTGGACCCGATCTCGCCCCCGCCGCCGCCGAACGGCTTGAGGTTGGACGCCAGCTTGTTCGCCAGCAGCACCGAGATCAGCGCGGTGCCGAGGGACGTCGACACCTGCTGGATGATGTTCAGCATCGTGCTGGCGCGCGGCACCTCCGCGTGCTCGAGCGTCTGGATCGCGGCCGCCATGGTCGGCATCATCGTCATGCCCATGCCGAGGCCCATGACGAACAGCACGCCGCCGAGCGCCCAGAAGGACGTGTCGGCCCCGAGGATCGCGGCGAAGCCCGCCACCGAGAGCACGACCACGACCATGCCGACCAGCACCACCCGGCCGGGCCCGATCCGGTCGGTCAGCTTGCCGCCGATCGGCATCGTGACCATCGCGCCGAGGCCCTGCGGGGCCAGCAGCAGGCCCGAGTGCAGCGCGCCCTGCCCGCGCACCGTCTGGTAGTACAGCGGCAGCAGCAGCATCGCGCCCATGAACGCGGCCATGAACAGCACCATCGTGCCGGACGCGGCCAGCACCGAGCGGCGCTTGAGCAGCCGCAGGTCGATCAGCGGGCTCTTGGCGTTCAGCGCCCGGAACACGAACCCGATCACCAGCACCGCGCCGACGACCGTCGGGATCAGCCCGTCCGGCTTGGTGAAGTCCTTCAGCTCCGCGCCCTTGGCCAGGCCGTAGATCAGCGCGGCGAGGCCGGGCGACAGCAGGATCAGGCCGGGGATGTCGAGCCGCTCGGCGCGCTGCGGCTCGTCCTTCTTCAGGATCCGCGCCGACATGAACAGCGCGACGATGCCGATCGGCAGGTTGATGAAGAAGATCCACCGCCACGACACGTCGTCGACCAGCCAGCCGCCGAGGATCGGGCCGAGGATCGGGCCGAGCAGCATCGGGATGCCGACGATGCTCATCACCTGCCCGACCCGCTTCGGCCCGGCGGCCTGGGTCAGGATCGTCATGCCGGCCGGCATGATCATGCCGCCGCCGAGGCCCTGCAGCACCCGGAACACGATCAGCGACGTCGCCGACCACGCCAGCCCGGCCAGCATCGAGCCGATCACGAACAGCGCGATCGAGATCATGTACAGCCGCTTGGTGCCGAACCGCGCCGCGGCCCACCCGGTGATCGGGATCACCGTGGCCAGCGCGAGGGTGTATCCGGTCGCCACCCACTGGATCGTGGCCAGCGAGGTGTCGAATTCCTTCGTCAGGTCATTGATCGCGACGTTGACGACGGTCACGTCGAGGATGGACATGATCGCGCCGAGGACGACGCACATGGCCACCGCGAGCACGCCGCGGTCCAGCCCCCCGCCGGGGGGCTGGTCCGCCAGCGGGCCGTCCGCCGTCTGCGAGGACGCGGGAGCGGTCAACTCTCTTCCAATCGTCAGGGGCCCGTGCATGCGGGCACGCGGGACCGTGGGGGAACGTTCTCGGGGATACCGCAGCAAAATACTGCAGAGACTGACACTTTCGCGAACGAGTTAACTTCGCGGCCTTCGGGACTATTCCAGGAGGGTCCGACACTCTGACCGGGGTCTGCGCTGCTCCCCGGCCTCCAGGCTCCGACCTCGACCGCAGTCGAGGTCAACAGAGTGTGACGCATCCGACATCGAGGTCTCCCCCTCCCTACAGAGCGTCCCGAACCGACCGCACAGGCAGACCGGCGCCCTACGAAGAACTCATCGCCCGTACCTCGAAATTTCCCGACAACTTCCCGTAACCCTCCACCGCGCTCCCCGCCCGCACCCACCCCGGCCCGCGATCAGCGCCTCGGGGAGACCTTCAACCGCCGCCCCAGCGCCTCGCCTCCCCGCACCTCCTGCCCTGCGACGATGTAGACGGTGAGCTTCTTGTTGCCCGCCAGCGGCGCCAGATCCAAGCCCGGCGCGGCACCGGCCACGTCGAGCGTGTGAAGCCGCGGCAGAGACGCCAGCGCGCTGACGTCCGAGACTTCCCGGCAGTCCCTCAGGTACAGCACGGACAGCCTGTCCAGTCCGGACAGCGGCGTCAGATCGTCCACCGGTGACCGCTCCAAATAGAGAAACTCCAGATCGCCCAACCCGGCGCACACCAGCCAGTGCACGTTCGGTGCCGGCTCGGCGACCTAGGCCGGCCCGCAGTCGAGCCGTGTCCGGCTGAGACCGAGTTGCCGGACCTCCCGGAGCGGTGGCAGGGAACTCAGCTCCGTCAGGTTTCGTCATGCCCGGCGCCCGGAGGGCCAGTTCGCGCAGCTTCGGCAGGGCCGGGACGAGACCTGGGTCGAGAACGGGTTCATCGGACATCAGGGTGAGCCGTTCGAGCGACCCGGCATGGTGGGCCAGGAAACCGAGATCGGTGGGCCGGTTCGTCTTGACAGACAGCATCGACAGTGGCGGAACCGACTCGAGGGCCGCCATCTGTGCATCGGAGTGGGACACCGACAGTTCGACACCCTCCGGCAGCGCGGCGAGCACCCGCTCGGCGTACTCGTCCGGATCGAAGTACTGCCATCCGTCGCTCAGCGCCTCCCAGACCGCCGGGCGCCGGATCCGGCTGTAGCGCATGAGCACGTCCAACGCCTCGGAGCCGTTGACCAGCACGGCCGTGCCGATCGTCGCCTTGACGCTCGCGTCCGACATGCCGTCCAGAGTTTCGGGCAGGCGGCGGAGGACGGGGGCGCCGGCGGTGGCGAGGGAGCGGGCACGCCGCGTCTCGGCGCGGGCGGGCGAGGACGCCGGTGAGGAGTTCGCGGCGCAGGGGCTCGTTGGCGTGGCCGGCGGCCATGACGACGGTCTCGCGCCAGGTGTCGCGGTGGGCGTTCTGGATGAGGAGGTCCATGTCGCCGAGGTCGGCGGCCTGCTTGGCGGCGAGGTACTCCTGGACGGTCCGGTGGACGAAGTCGATGCGTCCGGGGACCGGTTCGCGGAGGATGCCGCTGCGCTGGAGCAGTTCGTCCAGCACCTCTCTCGGCGGGACGCGGACCTGAGGCATCGAGGAGAGCCGGTCGGCGACGAGGCGTTCGACCATCGTCTTGGGGAGTTCGACGCGGGCGCTGGTGGACAGCTGCCAGGCGATGTCCTGCAGGATCCGGATCTTCTGGTCGCGTTCGAGGACACTGGAAATGCCTCGTTTGGTGTCCCGTGCCTCCAGAAGCATTTCGAGCGCGGCCGTCGGCGCAGTCGCGGACGGCTTCGTCCTCGGGTGCGGTGAGCGTCCGTGCGGGAAGCCGGGCCAGAACGGTTCCGACCTGGTCGGCGAGTCCGCTGAGCCGCCCGAGCATTTCCGCGGACGCGCGCGGCCCGAACTCCGGCAGGTGAATGACGATGCGCGCCAGGCAGTCGCAGCATTCGTCCAGCACGACCTCGTAAAGGCGAGCGCCCGCCTCACCCAGCTCGAACTCGGCCCGCCGTGCCGGAAGCCGCGACCGCAGGCCCCGCGCGAGCTTCACCGGGTCGGCGTCCGCCGCGAAGAAGGCGTCATCCGAGAGGTCTGCGCGGTCGAGCGTCCGGACGACCTCGAAAAGCGCGGCGTCGCGGTCGCCGTCGGTGAGCCCGCCGAACTCGTTGCCCGCGAAGGTGAGGAGCCGCTCGGCGACCGCATCGGCGATGCCCTCGAACTGCCGCTGGACGCGTCGCCGCTTGATCTCGTCGGGGAAACCCGTCCTGATCAGTTCGGTGAGGTCCTTCCGGCGGCGTCCCTGGTAGAACGCCCGGCGAGCCACCGCCCCACGGCCAGCCGTGCCACCGATGCGCCCACCCGCAACGCGGCCACCTCGACGGACATGGCACCTCCGCTTCAGCCGGAAGAGCCATTATGGCGAGAACCCCGTCTCACGCGACCGCCATTGTCCGGTCTTCGCGCGTCCCCGAGGGTTCTTGCGGCACATGAACGAATCCCTGGCGGCGCCGCGAGGCGACCGAAACCCTCAGGTCCGGGCGGTACGCCGCAGGGCATATCCCGTCGTATCCATGCTTGACGATTCCCCAGTAGATGTCTTCGGAGACCGCGAGAACGAGCGGTGAACTGCTCGCCCGCAGGCATTTCTTCAGCCTCGGCGCGTCCAGTAATCGACAGGCCAGGTCGATGGCCTCGCCGAACGGCCCGTTCTCGTCCCGATGGATCTCGCCCGCGTGCACGACGGCTCGAAGGCGCATGCACCTTGCTCGGCCGCTCCGCCGCCGATATCGACTCGTTGTAGTCGGCCAGCTGCCGGGTGAGGCCCGGAACGAGCCGGGACAGCAGATGAGTCTTCGGCAGTTCATCGACCGGGTGGAACAGCGCGAGGACGCCGTCTCCGCGGTCCTCGAAGGGGTCGCACCACCGGTCCTCGATGCCCGCGGCCGCCATGGCCCGCTTCACCTGGCCGTAGATCTGGCTACGCAGTTCCTCCTTGATCGGGTTCGTGCGGAGCGCCCCGGTCGAGTTCTCCAGGTCGACGGCCAGAATGCTCCTGTGCACCGGGTTGCCGCTCACCTGGCCGCCCCCAAATTCGCTCTGCTGTTAGAACCTCTGGCAATAGTCTGCAACCGGTTCTCGGACTCGTGCAAGATGCACAGCGACATGCATCGCAGCCGGATCGTCTCTGTATCCATCTGGCAAGGTTGACGACTTCCAGTGAGACAGAATGATGTCAAAGGTGGGGAACCGCTTTTCCGCGAGGTCTGGTGATCCAGGCGGCGCGAGGTTATCGTTGCCCTGCAACTTGCAGATCGGCGTCCGGGCCGCAGAGCCGAAACCGATTCGCTGGGAGGCCGGGGTGGCAGCAGCGCCGACCGTCCGCCGTCGCCGCCTCGGCATCGAGTTGCGGAGGCTGCGGGAGCACCTCGGCCGCACGGTCGAGGAGGTCGCGGATCGGCTCGGCTGGTCTCCGTCGAAACTGAGCCGGATCGAGAACGCCCGGATCGGCGTGCGGGTCTCGGACGTCCGGTTGTTGCTGGAGTTGTACCGGGTGGGGGAGAGACACAAGGGGGAGGTGTTGGCCCTCGCGCAGGCCGCGACGGAGCAGGGCTGGTGGGCCGGGTACCGGGACGTACTGTCCGGCGAATTCGGTACCTATGTCGCCTTGGAGGACGAGGCGCGCACCGCGCTGACCTTCACCACGTACGCCGTTCCCGGGCTTTTGCAGAGCAGGGATTACGCGCACCGCATATTGAGCAGTGGAAGGGTCATCGCCGTTTCCACTCCGCGCGAGGTCGAGCGCCGGCTGGATCTACGCATGCGACGGCAGGAAGTGCTGCGCGGCAATGATTCCTTGACCCTCTCGGCCGTGATCGACGAGTCCGTCCTGCTGCGCGTCATCGGTGGTCGGGACATCATGCGCGGGCAGATGCTCGATCTGCTCGAACTCGCCGAATTACCGAATGTCCACGTCCACGTACTTCCCCTGGACGTCGACCGGGAGCCGATATTCGCGGACGACTTCACGCTTCTGGACTTCGCACCCGCCTACGACGTCACCTTTCCTGACGTCGTCTACCTGGAGAATCTGTCGACCACGGCGGTGCTTCAGCGCGACGGTGTCACGCACATGTACCGGTTGTGCTGGGAGGCGCTCAGGTCGGTCTCGCTCTCCGCGGACGAGTCGCTGCGCCGGATATCCCGGGCGGCGGAGGAATGGGGCCCGTCCGGCGCTCGGAGCTGCACCGACGTGTGATCACGACCGCGGATCGGTCTGCTCCGAGAGCCTCGGCAGCGCCTGGAAAGCCCGCCGGGAGATGATGAGGACAGGCCCGTCGTTCCCCTGCTTGGAGTCTCGCACGGCAATCCTGTCCGGGGAATGGCGGGCGACTTCCACGCAATACGTCTCCTGACACCTGCGGCCCTTACGCCATGCCGACGGCTGTGCGCCGGATGTCGGGCCGGTCGCGTCGTCGTCCGCCCATTCGGGCATGCGGGGTCCTTTCCTTCCGGCGGGGCCGGCGGGTCGCGGGCTCGGGTAGAGAGTAGCGAGGACGCCGTCGGCTTCGAGGGGTTTCTCGCAACATTCCCGACATGTTCTCTAACTAGGAAAAAACCGGACAGTTCGGACCAAATGAACGCTTGGTTCGCGTGGCCTTCCTGAGTGGGCGGCGAATCGGGCTTCGGGCGGTGCGTCGCCGCCCGATAATGACCGGCTGGACATTTCCTGGCGGGCCGCTCAATGGGTGAGAATCTCAATCACCCATTGAATGGTCGCCCGTGGAGACGGCCACCACCGCCCGCCGGCTCCGCGTCCAGCTCCCGCACCGAACGAATCGTGTTGACGGGACGGGAGGCTGGCGGGGAGGATGCGGAGGGTTGTGATCATCTAGAGGACTTGAGGGGCCTGGCCCGGGGACGGTCCGGCAACCTGCTTTCGTGGCAAGGTGCCAATGCCAGGAACGATGAGGAGAGTTCATGGGCGTGCGCCTTGATGTTCCTGTGCTGGCCGGGGCGCTCGTGCGGCTGGAGCCGCTGTCGATGGGGCATGTGCCGGAGCTGGCGGAGGCCGCCGAGGAGAACCGGGCGTCGTACGGGTTCACGCTCGTGCCCGGGGCGGCGGACATGGAGTCGTACGTCGCCGAGCAACTCGTGCGGCCTGGGCTGACGCCGTTCGCGCAGGTCAGGGTCGCGGACGGGAAGGCGGTCGGGCATACGGGGCTGTGGGATCCGCGGACGTGGCCCGGCACCGGGCGGTTGAGCGCGATCGAGATCGGGTGGACGTGGCTGGCCGCGTCCGCGCAGGGTACCGGCATCAACGTCGAGGCCAAGAAGCTGCTGTTCACCTACGCTTTCGAGACGCTGGGCGCGGTCCGCGTCGATCTCAAGACGGATGCGCGCAACGAGCGGTCGCGGCGGGCGATCGAGCGGCTCGGCGTGCATTTCGAGGGCGTCCTGCGGAGCTGGTCGCCGTCGTGGGCGCCGGGCGAGGAGGGCACTCTGCGTGATTCGGCGATGTTCTCGGTGGTCGAGCCGGAATGGCCGTCGGTGAAGACGGCCATGACGAATCGTCTGGCGGAGACCGTCCGGCGGTGACGGTGAGGGAACTTCCCGGGCGTTCGCCGGTGCTGGGCGGGACGCTTGTGCGGCTGGAGCCGCTGTCGATGGGGCATGTGCCGGAGCTGGCGGATGCCGCCGAGGAGGGCCGGGCGTCGTACGGGTTCACACCGGTGCCTTCCGCGGCCGAGATGGAGTCGTACGTCGCCGGCAAGCTCGGCCGCTCTGAGCTGATGCCGTTTGCACAGGTCAGGGTGGTGGACGGGAAGGTGGTCGGGCATACGGCGCTGTTGCATCCGCGGCCGTGGCCGGGTCGGGAGCGGTTGAGCGCGATCGAGATCGGGTGGACGTGGCTGGCCGCGTCCGCGCAGGGCACCGGCATCAACGTCGAGGCAAAGCGGCTCCTGTTCGGCTATGCCTTCGAGACGCTCGGCGTAGCACGCGTGGAGCTCAAGACGGACGCGCGGAACGAGCGGTCGCGGCGGGCGATCGAGCGGCTCGGCGTGCATTTCGAGGGAGTGCTGCGCAGTTACTCGGAGTCGTGGGTGCCCGGCGAAGAGGGCAAGTTGCGGGACACCGCCATGTTCTCGGTGATCGCCGACGAATGGCCGTCCGTGAAGACGACCATCACGGATCTCCTGGCAGAGGCCGTCCATCCCTGACGGCGCCCAGCGACCTTACTGCTGGGTCAGCGAGTCCAGGAGTTTGCGGCCGTGCTGCCATGAGCCCAGGCCGCTGGCGGAGTTGATGTGGCCGTACGCGCCCGCCAGGTGCCATCGCGCCTGCCATCGCGCCGCGAAGCCGGCGGCCGTCTCCGGGGTGCAGTACGGGTCGTCGGCACTGCCCACCACCAGGGCCGGGCACGGCATCGGCTGCGCCGACACCTCGGTGAACGTCGCGGCCGCCTGGCGGGGGAAGGCGTGCCCCTCCGGGTCGGGCGGAGCGACCAGGAACGCGGCGCCTATCGGGCTTGAGGGATTGCTGTTCAGCCAGGTGGACGCCGCCCAGCAGCCCAGGCTGTGGGCCACCAGCACGACCCGGCCGTCCTTCCGGGAAGCCTCGTCATACGCCTCCTGTACGGCGCCGACCCAGTCGTCCAGGTCGGGGGCGGACCACGAGGCAGGGGAGATCCTCACCGCCGAGGTGCCCCACTGCCGCTCCCACAAGGTCTGCCAGTGCTGCTCGCCCGAGCCGTCGATGCCCGGGATGATGACGTACGCGACCACTGCCCACCACCATTTCACTCGCCGCTCCCTGCGATCCTGGGGGCGCCCGACGCAGATTCTGATGGATGCATCAGGGCGGCGGTGGCGGTACAAGTGATCTCAAAGAAGATGGTGCGGACGACAATGGAAGCACTCGACCGGATAGACCGGGACATCCTCGCCCTGCTCCAGACCGACGGCCGGCTGACCGGCGCGGAGATCGGGCGCCGCGTCGGACTCTCGCAGCCAGCGGCCAGCGCGCGCATCCAGCGGCTGGAGAAGAGCGGTGTCATCACCGGCTACCGGGCCTTGGTCGACCCGGAAGCCCTCGGACTGAACATCCACGCGGTCGTCCGGCTGCGCACCACGCACGCCCGGCTCTCACGCGCCCTGGACTTCGCCTCCCGGACCTCCGAGATCGCCTCCACCCTCAGAGTCACCGGGGAAGACTGCCTCATCTTCGACGTCCACTGCCCGCAGGCAGGACGGCTAGAAGAAGTCGTCGACGCACTTGCCCGTTACGGCCCGGTCACCACGTCCCTCGTGCTCCGCGCCTATCCGCACAAGCCGCTGACCGACGCCACGCAGGCAACGTCATGACCCGCAGCGACTAGAGCTCGAACCAGACGGCGTGGCCCTTGGCGCGCGGCTCCGTGCCCCAGGCGCTCGCGATGGACGCGACGATCCGCAGGCCGCGGCCGGTGACGTCCAGCTCGGCCGCCTCGGCGACGTGCGGGACGGTCGCCGCCCGCCCGTCGTCGATCACCGCGATCCGGACGGCCCGCTTCGAGTAGGCCACCTCCACCCGGATCTGCCCGTCGCGCCCCGACTCGGTGTAGCGCAGCGCGTTCGTCAGCAGCTCGCTCTTGCACAGCGCCGCGTCGTCCAGGCACGGGTGCTCCCGGCCCAGCACGTCGCGCAGCCACCGCCGGGCGTGCCCCACCGCCCGGTCCATCCCCGGCAACAGAAGCGCGTCGAACCTCATGGTCGGCGCAGTCATCGCTCACTCCCCTCGCGTTGCTGTCGCGAAAAGGATGAGCGGGCCGGGACGTGACGAGCGATGCGTTCGCCGGCCTCGGCTCCAGGTCCTCGGGCAACAGTGCCTCAGTCACTTTTGACCGAGGCACTGTTGCCGCCTTCGTTGGAAACCTTCAGCGTCACGCAAAGTCAAGGCATGATTACTCCATGGAGAACGCGCAGCGCCCGACCATGCGAAGCCGCAAGCTCGGCCAGCGCCTTCGCGCCATCCGCGAGGACCGAGGGCTCACCCTCCAGAAGGCCGCCCGCCTGCTCAACCGCACCCCGTCCTCGCTCAGCAAGCTCGAAACCGGTAAACGCGGCATCCGCCGCCCCGCCCTGGAGCACATGCTCGACCGCTACGAGATCGTCGACCTCGACGAGCGTCAAGTCCTCTACGACCTCGCCCGAGACTCCGGCAAGAAGGGCTGGTGGTTGCGGTACGAGAGCAAGCTCTCCTCGGCAACGCTGGACTACATCTCGGTCGAAGCTGAAGCGACTTCCATGAACTCCTTTCAGCTTCATCTCATACCAGGGCTTCTGCAGGCAAAGGAGTATGCCCGTGCAGTCAATGCATGTGGTGTCTCTCAGGGAGAGTCTCCTGATGTTGAGGCTTTGACTGAGATCCGCATGCGGCGACAGCAGGTTCTTTTCAAGGACGACCCGCCACATTTGTGGGCCATAGTGAGCGAGGCTGCTCTTCGTCAGCGATTTGGTGGGAGGGATGTGATGAAGGTCCAGCTCAGGCGCCTGATGGAGCTTTCCATCCTTTCTAATGTGACTCTTCAGGTTCTCCCATTCTCGGTTGGCGGCCACGCCGGTCTCAACGGCTCGTTCACCACGCTGATCGCTAACGACTTGTCGGTGACTTTGGTGGAGAATCTCACCACCGGCTGGTATCTCGAGGATCCGGACGAGGTTCGAAGCTACGATGTCGTCTTCAATCACCTGAGGGCGGTCGCTCTCTCGCCGTCTGATTCCCGTGTCGTGATCGAACAGCTATTGTCGGAGTCATGACCAGTGAGCAGCTTGTCTTCTCCCCGTGGCGCAAGAGCAGTCACAGCGGAAGTGGGGGGTCGGAGTGCGTGGAGGTCGCCGCCGCGTGGCGCAGGAGCAGCCACAGCGGTAGTCAAGGCTCGGAGTGTGTCGAGGTTGCCGACGCGTGGCGCAAGAGCAGCCGCAGTGAGGGCAGCGAAGGGCAGTGCGTTGAGGTGGCGGTGGGGGAGCGGCGGGTGGCGGTGAGGGACTCGAAGGATCCTGACGGAGCGGTGCTGGCCGTCGCGCCGTCCGGGTGGGCGTCCCTCCTCGCCGACGTCAAGGCCGGGTCGTTCAACCTAGTTCGCTGACGCAGGCACCGGGGGACGGGTGCATGGGCATCCGTCCCCTCTATTGTCACGTCGCATACTGCGGGCGTCCGGCCGGCCGGTAGACCTGGAGCGTTACGCCCCTGGGGAAGGCCTGCGACTCGACCAGGTCCAGCGCCATGTCCGGGCCCGCGGCGGGGAACAGCCGCGTGCCCTGGCCGACGACGACGGGGACGATGAGCAGATTCATCTCGTCGACGAGGTCGTTCTCCAGCAGCCAACGGATCAGGGCGCCGCTGCCGTGGACTTGCAACTCGGCCCCCGGTTGGGCCTTCAGGTCCGCGATGGCGGCCGCGACGTCACCGGACAGGACGGTCGTGTCCGCCCAACCCGGTTCGGTGAGCGTGTTCGATGCCACGTACTTGGGCCGGGTGTTCAGGGCTTCCGCGATGGGGTTGCTGCCCGGATCCATCGCGCCCCAGTAGCCGGCGAAGAACTCGTAGGTCCACCGGCCGAACAGGAACGCGCCGGCGCGCCGGTAGGTCTCGTTGACGAACGTCATGGCGTCATCGTCGAAATGCCCCATGGCCCATCCGTCGCGCTCGAACCCGGCCCTGTGCTCCTCTTCGGACGGGCCGTTCCCCTGCATCACGCCATCGACGGAGACCTGCGTGGTGGTCCTCAGTTTCATGATCGTTGTTCCCTTCGGCGTCGTGGTCGGTCGTGGCCGGCCGCGTTCAGGTGTCGGGGGCGAGGCGCGCGCGTCGTGTCCGCAGGAAGGTTCGTTCGGTGTCATTGGTGGCCAGGGTGATCGCCTGGTCGTAGGCGGCGATGGCTTCGGCGGTACGGCCCAGCCGGGTGAGCAGGTCGGCGCGGGTGGCGGGCAGCAGGTGATAGCCCGGCAGGTCCAACGCGTCGATGGCGGCCAGCGCCGGTGCGGGACCGTGCACCTGGGCGACGGCGACCGCGCGGTTGAGCGCCACGATCGGTGTCGGGGTGTGCTGCAGCAGCTGGTCGTACAGCGCCAGCACCTGTGCCCAGTCGGTCTCGGGCCCGTCGGTGTGCACGGCGTTGATCGCGGCCTGCAACTGGTAGGGCCCGGGCCGGGCACGCCGCAGGCACCGGCGCACCAGCTCATGCCCCTCGGCGATCAGTTCCCGGTTCCACAACGACCGGTCCTGATCCGGAAGCACCACCAGCTCGCCCGAAGGCCCCACCCGCGCGGGCCGCCGCGCTTCGGTGAGCAAGAGCAGCGCCAGGAGCCCGATGACCTCGGGCTCGTCCGGCATCAGCTCGGCGAGCGCCCTGGCCAGGCGGACGGCCTCCCGGCACAGGTCGCTCCGCAGCAGCTCCCCCGACGTGGAGGTGTACCCCTCGTTGAAGACCAGGTACAGCACGGTGAGCACCGGCGGCAGCCGATCGGGGAGCTCGGCGTCGCCGGGCACCCGGTAGGGGATGCCGGCGTCGCGGATCTTCTTCTTCGCGCGGACGATCCGCTGGGCGACGGTCGCCTCGGGGACCAGGTAGGCCCGCGCGATCTCGGCCACCTCCAGCCCGCCGAGCAGGCGCAGGGTGAGCGCGGTCTGCGCGACCGGCGACAGCGCCGGGTGACAGCAAGTGAAGATCATGCGGAGCTGGTCGTCGCGCACCGGTCCCACCTCCTCCGGCTCGTCGGGTTGGTTCAGCAGCATGGCCTGGGCGTGGCGGGCCTGGCGGGTGGATTCCCGGCGCAGCGGTCGATCGCCCGGTTGCGGGCGGTGGTCACGATCCACGCGCCGGGGTTGGGCGGCGTCCTGTCCCACTTCTGGACGGCCGTCGCGAACGCATCCTGAACGGCCTCCTCGGCGAGCCCGATGTCACCCAGCAGGCGCGTCAGCGTGGCCACGCACCGGCCGTACTCGGCCCGGTAGACGCCGTCCAGGTCCACCCGCCCGAGCCCGTCCACGCTCAGTCCCACTGCGCGTCTTCGAACGGACGCACCTCGATCGGGGCCCCGCAGGCCAGCGCGCACTTCTCGGCCCAGGCCAGCGCCTGGTCGAGGTCGTCGCACCGGATCACCCAGAACCCGCCGAGCTGCTCCTTGGTCTCGGCGAACGGGCCGTCGGTCATCGTGGTGGTGCCGTTGCCGGGGTGGACGACGGTGGTGGCGGACGAGCCCAGCAGGCCGCCGACGAACACCCACGTACCGGCGGACTGCATTTCGGTGGTGACCTTGCCCGTCCGGGCCTGCTGCGCCTGCAGTTCCGCTTCGGACGGCTGCGGCGCGCTCTCGTCGAACTGGACGGCGAGCAGGTACTTCTTCACGGTGAACTCCTCCGAGGGATCAGGCGGACAGGCGGCGGGCGATGGCCGGGATCACGATCGCGGCGGCCACCAGGTGCGTCATCATCAGCAGCATCTTCGTGGCCGCGGCCGCGTCCGCGAGCACATCCGGCACCAGTGACAGCGCGGTGAGCACGATCGTGGTGCGGACGAACGCCGTACGCGGACGGCCGGCAGCGCGGGCCAACACGAGGGCGAGCACCAGGCCCACCACGGAGAAGACGGCGGTCAGCATGGCGAACCCGGTCAGCGGGATCGCCTTCCCGCCGACGGCGAGGCTGATCCCGGCGGACTCGCCCACGGCGGCGACGGCCGCAGTCGCCGCGGCGGCGACCGCCGCGGCGGTCAGGCCACCGGTGATCAGCGGCTTCGCGGGAACGGTGGTGGTGGTCGTGACGGACATCGTGTGCCTCCGGTGAGGGGCGGCCGGCCCGTTGCCGGCCTCTCACCTTGGCTACGAACCGGCTCGACGCCAATCGACACCACAGCAGAAAAATCAGAAAACGCACCCATCGGCCGGGCCCGCTGCAGTCCGGCCAGGGCCGGGCTCAAGCCGAGGCTCGCCGCCGCTACCGCCGAGGTCACGCTGCTCTCGTGGCTCTCCACGGCGTCGGCGGTGTGCATTCGCGCCATCGCCCGGTAGCGGCGCAGCTCGTCGCGGCGGTGACGGCTGATCAACCGGGTCGCGATGCCGTAGAGCCAGGGCCGCGCCGACGCGTGCGCCGTGTCGAACGCCGCGCGGCGCCGGAAGGCGATCAGGAACGTCTCGGCCGCGATGTCGTCCGCGGCGTCCGCGCCGAGCCGCCGGTCCACGTAGCGGTGGATCTGCGCGTAGTGCCGGTCGAAGAGGTCCGCGAACCGTTCGGGGTTCCGCCGGGCCGCGGTGATGACGTCGGCGTCGGACGGCTCCGGCCCGGTTGATCTGCTCGTCTCAGAGGGGGCGCCCGTCACGGCTGGTCCCGCGATGCTGGGGGAGTGGCCATGGGGGACCCTTCTGGCGGCGTGGAGGGTGGTCACGTCCTTGATTGCCCGGAACCGCCCCGACCCTTCTCGCGGCGGCGGGTCGGTGACCGCGGCCGGTCAGGGGGCGGCGGGTGAGCGTCCGACGGCGTCCTGTGCGTGGACGGTCGTGAGCACCATGCCGGCCAGCTCCGGCACGGACCGGCCGGTTCCCGTGTCGATGCGAGCGAGGCCCAGCCTGTCGACGGCGTCCAGCATGAGGGTCTGGTAGCGCTCGGTACGGGCGAGGAACCGGTTCATCAAGTGCCGTTCCGTGGGCGTGGACTCGTCGTAGCGGCCGGACGCTTGCACCCGGGCGCGCAGGACGGCGGGGTCGGCGGTGAACCACACGGCGGCCGTGTGCGGGACGGCCAGTTCTGCGACGCGGGCCGGCCAGAGCGCCGAGCCCTCCAGGACGAGTCCGGGGCCGGGCCCCGTCGCGTGATCCGTGACGATTTCCGCGATGCGGGGCCACAGCCTTTCGTAATGGTCGAGGACGGACCTGATCAGCTCATCGGTCGTGAGCGTCGCGTAATGGTCGGCGACGTGCGGCGGGACCTCGCGCTCCGGGGTGCGCCAGGGCCGTCCGGGGTGGCGTGCCAGGTAGTCCGTCGACCTGTGCTCGAAGCCGAGCTCGTCCGCCACGGCGGCCGCGATGGTCGACTTTCCGGTGTTCGACGTCCCTCCGATCAGTACCACCCGTATTTCGCCCATGGCGGCGACCTTACTGTCTGGGGCCGGACCATTCGGGTGCCGCGTTCACCAGCGGTCGTGGTGGAGGGCGGCGTCCAGAGGACGGCGCCGGCGCCAGCCGTGCCGTTCGAGATCGGGGACCGTCTCCAGGTGCGTGACCGGGCCCAGGCACAGCCAGGCGACCGGCCGGATGCCCTTCGGTATGCCGAGGAGGTCGCGCAGGTGCGGCTCCCGGTAGAACGACACCCAGCCGACGCCCAGGCCTTCGGCCGTGGCCGCCAGCCAGAGGTTCTGGATCGCCAGGCACACCGAGTACAGGCCCGCGTCGGCGATCGCGTGCCGTCCGAGGACCGCCGGGCCGCCGCGCTCGGCGTCGTAGGTGACCACGATCGACAGGCTCGATTCGAGCACCCCGTCGATCTTGATGCGGGCGAAGCGTTCGGCGGCGTCGCCGGTGAGGGCGGCGGCGAAGGCGTCGCGCTCGGACTGGACGTGGTCGTGGAAGGCGCGCCGGACGTCCGGGTCGCGGACGACGACGAAGTCCCAGGGCTGGGAAAGGCCGACGCTGGGCGCGGCATGCGCCGCCGTGAGGACCCGGTCGAGGACGTCCTCCGGGATCGGCGCGCCGGTGAACTCGGCGCGCACGTCGCGGCGGCGGTGGATGACGTCGTAGAGGTTCATGGGCAGGCTCCCGCTGCGGTCGGGCCGCCGGGACGGCGGCCGTTGGAGCGAGGCCGGTCTTCGGACTCCCGGATCGACGCTGGGCCGCCCGCCTTCCCGGCCTGAGGGCCAGTGGCCGCGCTCGCGCGCGTGGGCGGCAGCTCCCCGGTCACCGCGGCGGGCCCGTGCCGGATTCGCACCGGCTTCCCGATTCTCCCCGAGGGGCACCTCGCGTCAGTTCATGCCATCGGGGATCGTACCGGCACCGCCGGGAGCGGGCGAGGTCAGCGGCGCTGGAAGCCGTCCTTGGTGCGCAGGCCGTAGCCGGCGGCGCGGTCGATCGAGATGTGGGCGAGCCAGCCGCAGAGACCGGCGAAGATCGGCGCCCACGTGATCGGTGAGACGGTGTAGAGCGCCATCAGCGCGAGAGGGATCAGCGCGCGGTGCGCGGTGTTGTAGTACGGGACGGCGCGCGCCGGAAGCTGCCCGCGTTCGACGGTGTGCGCGTCGCGCGCCCCCGCCAGGAACGTCAGGTCGGGCGCGATGAAGAACGCGACCGCGACCAGCGCCGCGAGCCAGCCGTGGTTGAGGCCTTCGATAACGGCGAACGCGCTCCAGAACAGCGCGTTCGCCGCCCAGGCGACGCGGCGGGCGACGAGCGGGACGGAGTGCTTGCGGACGCTCGGGACGGTGACGCTGCTCATGGCCTGCGGCCCTCCTGCTTGGCTAATGATGTTAGCTACAAGCTAAGGCTAATAACCTTAGCTGTCAAGCTATGTCGACGAGGAGGGGTCGGTCGGGCGAGCGCCTCCGGCCCTGTGGGCGCCGGGCGCTCTGCTCGGAAACATCCCCGGGGGAGTGGATCTTCACTAGGGTTCTGGGGCCATGTCCCATTGGAGCCAGCGCACGCAGATGCGGTTATGGATCGTCGCCGTCGCCATTACCGCAGAACCGACGGTGAGGGGCGTCGTCATCTCACTGTTGGGCGTGAAGAGGGGCGCCCAGGGCTATCTCAGTGTCATCGCTTCCGATGCCTGCCAGGGGTGGTCGCACCAGTCCGAACTCTGGTCCGTTCCGGGATACTGGCTGCTGCACGGCTTGCCGATCCTGGTCGTTTTGCCGGCCTTCCTCTTGTGGCTGATGGTCCGGCGGCGGTTCGTCGGCTGGGCGACGGCGGCGGTGCTCGCATTCGTGACATTGGCCGAGCCGGCTCTCTACGGCTACGACGTGGCGCGCTGGGGGGAGCAATGCGTTGGTCTGTGGTTGCCGATGGGCGGCTGGGGGGCTGTGCGCTGGGCGTACGGCGCGGTGCCCCTGGTCCTCATTCTCGTTTCGACCTACCGGCCCGGTCCTCGGATGCCTCGCCTGGTCTGCGGGACGCTCGTCGCCGGACTCGTCCTCTGCGCCGCCGCCGACCAGGAGACGCCGCCCCGCTATGCCGCGAGCGGGGCCGACTGCAGGCATGCCGAACGCGCCGACATGTCAGGGAAGGTGCCGTTCACGCAGGTGATGGCGAAATTGTCGCAGCGTGAAAGGGAGATCGCCTTCCTCTGCTCCGTTCGTGGTTACACCCTGGGCTATGGGGGCGGATCGCCGCATGGCGACCTGCTTACCGACAGCGAACAGATCGAAATCGGACGGCGTGCATGCCGTGGAGAGTCGCTGTGGAGCGCAGGAATGCCGCGAGGCATCATCCCGCCGGCGATTCAGCAGATGGCCTACCTGTGCCCGGAGACGGCGGACGAACGGCGAGTAGCCCAGGAGCGCTCGACAGCGGCCCTCCACGCGCAGTACAAGCAGAACGTGGCGAAGGCATTGGCGACCTGCCGGCGCGGCATTCCGGCGGGGTTCCATCCCGTCCGGCAGGCCACGCGGGTCATCGATGGCGGGGAGAGCAGCAGCTACCTGGTCGGCGACGAAGGGAGCTCAGGGAAATCCCTCGGCGCAGCCGTCCATGATGGCCTGGTCGCGAGCGGCGACGGCGAAGCCACCGTCATCACCGGGACCGAGAGCCGGCTGTGCGTGACCGTCCGCGCCTACAAGAAGGCGCCGCCTCTCGCGCTCAAGGGCTGGGAACGCGTCGCCGAAGTGGGATTCGACAGCGCGAAGGGGCACGCGTTGCTGACGGCGATGGACGGCCCCCTGCCCTTCCCGGCCGTGACCGTCGCCGGCCCGGGTCACTACCGGCTCCGCGTGTACGTGCGCGGCCGTCGGGCGCCCGAGACCCTGATGGACGAGCCTCCCAACGAGCGGCATCTTCTCGTCGTCTTCCCCGGAAAGGGGATGAAGCCGAAGACCTACAAGAACACCGAGCGCTGACGCCGGGCCGCAGGGGTCAGAGGGGGCGGGCGGCGATCCAGCCGCCGTCGTCGTCCAGGAAGCGGTCGAAGCGCAGGCCCGCCGCCTCCAGAACGGTGGGGAGCTCGTCGTCGCCGAGCTGCCGGGACGTGAACGAGTGCGTCCAGCGCCGCTCGCCCATCCGGTACTCGATCGTCGCCACGACGAGCCCGGGCGCCGGGCGCTCGACGTCCGTCATGCGGTATTGGACCCCGTCGTGGGCCCATTCGCGCGGGGCCGCCTCCGCGTGCCAGCGGGGCGTCTCGCGCTGCATGATGACCACGCCGTCCGGCCGGACGTGCCGCCCGCAGGCCGCGAGGAGGGCGTCCCGGTCGCCGTAGTTGACCAGGTACGACATCAGCAGCACGCAGCCGAACCGGTCAGGCAGGTCCAGATCCTGGATCGGCGAGCACACGGTGCGCGCACCCTGGATGCGGGCCAGCATCGCGGCCGAGTCGTCCACGGCCGTCACCGGGTGGCCGAAGTCGAGCAGGGGGTGGGTGACCCGCCCGGCGCCCGCGCCCAACTCCAGGATCGGCGTGCCGGCCCGGATCGCCGTATGGACGAGCGCGGCGCTCGCGATGTCCGGCGGCATCGCGGCGTAGAACTCGACCGCCGAACCGTCCTGCGCGATCTCGCCGGGCCCCGTCCCGGCCGTTCCCGTCCCCGCCATAGCGTCGCCTCCTTGCGCTGCCATGATCGAATGGTCGGTGCGCCGTCCCGCCGCCGTCAAGGCGCGCGGACCCGGCCCGTGGTCAGGCGGCCGTCGCCGCGGACGGCCATCTCGGGGACGAGCGCGACGCCGCGGCCGAGGGCGGCCATCTGCTCGCCGCCCTCTACCCCGACCCGGACGAGCGGTCCCGGCGGATCGGCGCGCTCGTTTCGATCACCGGCCTCGGCATCGTGGCGGGGCCGGTGCTCGGCGGCGCGCTGGTGTCGCTCGCCGGATGGCGGCCGGTGTTCCTGGTGAACATCCCGGTCGCGGCGCTGGCGCTCGCGGTCTCGCGCGGGCTGAGCGGATCCGCGTCGACCTGGTCGTGGCGGTCGCGTCGCAGCTCGTCTACTACGGCCTGCTTCACGCTGACCCAGTGGATGGTGGACGCGCGCGGCCTGACGCCCCTGCAGGCGGGCCTGGCGTTCCTGCCGATGACCGTCCCGGTGGCGTTCGTTGTGGACGGTGTTCGCCGTGCAGGTGCTGATCGGGGCGGGCAGCCCGCTGGCGATCCCGCGCTCGGTGTGGCGCCCTCGGTACGCTGGCCGCGACCGGGTCCGTGCTGGTCGCGGTCGCGGTGCCGGTGGCCGTGGTGGTGGCGCTCGCCGGGCGCCGGCCCGAAGCAATTCGACAGCTTAAACTGGACAGCTTGGCCTGAATAACTTAGGATGGTGTCATGGACGACACCGCGCAGGCCATCTCGCCGTCGGCCGCCCGCGCCGCCCGTGAGGTCCGGATCGTGTTCAGCCGGCTGCGCCGCAGGCTGCGGGAGATCGGCGGCGGCCACGACCTCACCCCGTCGCAGACGGCGGTGCTCAGCCGACTGCTCAAGGACGGCGCGGCCACCGCGAGCGGGCTGGCAGCGGCCGAACGGGTCCGTCCGCAGTCCATGGCCGCGACGATCGCCGCGCTGGAGGAGCGCGGGCTGATCCGCCGCGACCCCGACCCGCAGGACGGCCGCCGACAGCTGGTCACGCCGAGCGACGCCGGCCGCGAGTGGGTCGAGGGGTCCCGCCAGGCCCGGGACGAGTGGCTGAGCCGCGCCCTGCAGGACCGCTGCACCGAGGAGGAGCGCCAGACGGTCCTGAAGGCGTTCGCCGTCCTGGACCGCCTGGTCGAGTGACCGGCGCGGCGGAGCGGCCGGGTCAGGACGCCGCCGCGCCGGACCCGGCGGACAGCCGCCGCAACCGCTGGTCCATGCCCGGATGCTGCTGGAACACGTTCCACAGGCGCCCCGTGCGGTGGCGCGTCGCGTTCGCCTTCGCGAGCTTCTCCAGGCCGCCGCGCAGCGCCTCCTTGGAGATGGTCCGGGCCGCGTAGTCGTCGGCGGCCCGCTCCATCCGGATCCCGGCGAGCCCCTGCACGAGGAAGATCGCGGGCACCGCCAGCAGCGACAGCGTGCTCGTCACCGCGTGCGGGAGCCCCGCCGCCCGCAGGCCCGCGAGCGCCAGCGTCAGAACGGCGATGGACCCGATGTAGCAGCCCACCTTGATCAGCTGGTGCTTCTTGCGGATGTGCGCGACCTCGTGGGAGAGGACCGCCGCGAGTTCCTCGGAGTCCAGCTCGTCGAGCAGCCGGTCGGAGATCAGCACGTAACGCCAGCGAGGGAGGACGCCGGACGCCATGGCGTTCCCGAGCCGTTCGGCTCCGGTGTCCAGCACCCGGACGTCGGCGATCCGCACGCCCTGCTCGCGGCACAGCGCGAGAAGCCGCTCGCGCCGTTCCGGGTCCATTCGCCGGGTCTTGAGGGCCAGGCGCATCATCAGCGGCGAAATGAGCACGAACAGGACCGTCCAGAGGCCCAGGAAGGCGGCGAACGCCATCGGCAGACGGGCCGAAAGCCACATGATGGGACGCAGTGCCGCCAGCCAGAGCAGGCCCGGCAGCATCATCACCGCCGAAAGGCGCAGCAGGCGGCTCAGTGCCTGCCCTGGACGCCATTCCACGCCCCGCAGGCGAGCGCGAACAGGCTGGACGGCGGCGAGCAGGCCGGCCAGCTCAATGGCGAAGACGACGAACAACAGCACGGCGAGGACGGGGCTTTGCGTGCCGTGATCGCCGTGCCGGAGATGAATCAGGCCCTCGGCTTTCAGTTCGACGACCGCCGCGGCGCACAGAGCCGGGAACGGCAGCGTTCCGGCGATGGACGCCCGCTGGATCCGGTGCATTTTCTCTTCGGCCGGGCCCTCGCCGCGTTCCACTCGCCGGGCGTACCAGCCGAGAGCCACGGGTAAGAGCACCGCAATGAGTATCGCTATCACGGCGCCATGCCTACCCGCGGCTCGCGAGCCATTCCTGTCCAGTTGATATTGGGCCCATACGAGATGGCCGAATCGGCCGCCGCGCCGTGTCCGCTTCTCCGCGGAACCGCTCTGCGGCCGGGCCGTCAGGACGGCGGCAGGCCGAGGGCGCGGGCGATCAGCATGCGCTGGACCTCCGAGGTGCCCTCGCCGACCTCCAGGATCTTCGCGTCCCGGTAGAAGCGGCCGACGGCGTACTCGTTCATGAAGCCGTAGCCGCCGAAGACCTGCGTGGCGTCGCGGGCGTTGTCCATCGCCGCGTTGGACGCGACGAGCTTGGCGATCGCCGCCTCCTTCTTGAACGGCTCGCCCGCCAGCATCTTCGCCGCCGCCGCGTAGTAGGCGAGGCGGGCCGTGTGCGCGCGGACCTCCATGTCGGCGATCTTGAACTGCATCGCCTGGTAGCGGCCGATCTCCTTGCCGAACGCCTGCCGCTCGCCGGCGTAGCGGAGGCACTCGTCCACGCAGCCCTGCGCCAGGCCCACCGACAGCGCGGCGATCGCGATCCTGCCCTCGTCCAGGATCCGCAGGAACTGCGCGTAGCCCCGGCCGCGCTCGCCGACGAGGTTCTCCGCCGGGACGCGGACGTCGTCGAACGACAGCTCGCGGGTGTCCGACGACGACCAGCCGACCTTGGAGTACTTGCGGCCGACGGTGAAGCCGGGCGTGCCGCTCGGCACGATGATCGTGGAGATCTCGCCGTCGCCGGTGAACGCGGTGACGGTCACGAACGCGGTGATGTCGGTGCCGGAGTTGGTGATGAACGCCTTCGACCCGTTGATCACCCACGAGTCGCCGTCCAGCCGGGCCGTGGTGCGCATGCCGCCGGGGACGTCGGAGCCGCCGCCGGGCTCGGTCAGCCCGAACCCGGCGAGCTTCTCACCGGACGTCAGCACCGGCAGCCAGCGCGTCTTCTGCTCGTCCGACCCGAACCGGTAGATCGGCATCGCGCCGAGCGAGACGCCCGCCTCCAGCGTGATCGCCACGGACGAGTCGACCCGCGCCAGCTCCTCCAGCGCCAGGCAGAGCGCGAAGTAGTCGCCGCCCATGCCGCCGTGCTCCTCGGGGAACGGCAGCCCGAACAGCCCCATCTTGCCCATCGCCGCGACGATCTCGTACGGGAACTCGCCGCGCTCGTACAGGTCCCCGATCACCGGGGCCACGGTCTCGCGCGCGAACCGCTCGACGGTGCGCCGCAGCTCCTCCTGCTCGTCGGTGAGCTTGAAGTCGATCATCAGGGTTACTCCGTTTTCGGTGACAGGGCCTGGACGACGCGGGACGGGCTCGGACGGCCGAGCCGCCCGGCCATCCAGCGGCTGGTGGCGACCAGTTCGTCGAGGTCGACGCCCGTTTCGACGCCGAGGCCGTTCAGCATCCAGACGAGGTCCTCGGTGGGCAGGTTGCCGGTGGCGCTCTCGGCGTACGGGCAGCCGCCGAGGCCGCCCGTCGAGGCGTCCACGACGGTGACGCCGGCGCGCAGCGCGGCGAGGGTGTTGGCGAGCGCCTGCCCGTAGGTGTCGTGGAAGTGCACGGCGAGCCGGTCGGTGCCGATGCCCGCCGCGGCCATCGCCTCGATCAGCGCGGTGACGTGGCCGGGCGTGCCGACGCCGATGGTGTCGCCGATGCTGAGCTGGGAGCAGCCGAGGTCCATCAGCCGGGACGCGACGGACACGACCTGCTCGATCGGGACGTCGCCCTCCCACGGGTCGCCGCACGCCATCGACACGTAGGCGCGCACCCACAGCCCCTCGGCGCGCGCGCGTTCCACGACGGGCGCGAACATGGCGAGCGACTCGTCCACGGTGCGGTTGAGGTTGCGGCGGGCGAACGTCTCGGTGGCGCTGCCGAAGATGGCGATCTCGGTGATGCCGTTGGCGAGAGCCCGGTCCAGGCCACGCTCGTTCGGGACGAGCACCGGATAGCGGACGTCCCCGGAGCGGGGGAGGACGCCGAGCAGCTCCTCGGCGTCGGCGAGTTGCGGCACCCATTTCGGGTGCACGAAGCTGGTCGTCTCGATCGTGGTGAGCCCCGCGCGGGCGAGCCGGGTGACGAACTCCGCCTTCACCTCGACCGGGACGACCGCCTTCTCGTTCTGCAGCCCGTCCCGCGGCCCGACCTCGTAGATCGTGACCCGCTCGGGCAGCCCGGGCAGCGGTGTCGCCATCATGCCTCCTCGATCACGGCCAGCACGGCGTCCAGGGCGACCTGGGCGCCCGCGCGGGCCGGCAGTTGCGCCACGACACCGGCGCGCGGCGCGGTGACGGTGTGCTCCATCTTCATCGCCTCGACGACGACGAGCGGCTGGCCCTCGTCCACCCGGTCGCCCTCGCCGACCTTGACGGCCAGGACGGTGCCGGGCATCGGGCTGCGCAGCACGCCGTCGCCGGACACGGCGGACGCGGCGCCGCCCTCCGCGCGCACGTGCTCGGCGAGCGCCCAGGCCCGGCCGTCGCGGCCGAGCCACAGCGTGTGCCCGTCGCGGGCGGCGGTGAACGAGACGGTCCGTCCGCCGTAGGTCAGGGTCGAGCCGGACAGCGAGGCCGCCACCGGCTCCCCGTCCCCGATGACGACCCGTGCGGACGCGGCGCGGCCCTGCACGCGGACCTCGACGGGCTCGCCGCCGGACGGGGTGATGATCCACGGCGTCCAGGCGTGCGCGCCGGGCCGCCAGCCGTCCGGGACCGCCCACGGGTCGTCGTCGGCGGGTTCGAGGGCGAGCATCCGGTCGAGCGCGGCGGCGGCGAGCACCTCCGGCGGCACGCCGTCGCCCGAGGTCAGCTCGTCCAGCGCCCGCTCCACCAGGCCGGTGTCGAGATCGCCGGACGCGACGGACGGGTGCTTGAGCAGCGCACGCAGGAACGCCACGTTCGTCGGCACGCCCAGCAGCGTGTAGTGCGCGAGCGCGCGGTCGAGGCGGTGCAGCGCCTCGGTGCGGTCGGCGCCGTGGACGATCACCTTCGCCAGCATCGGGTCGTAGGACCCGCCGACCTCCGTCCCGACGTCGAGGCCGGAGTCGACGCGGACGTCCGGCTCTTCGAGCGCGAGCACGGTGCCGCCGGTCGGCAGGAAGCCGCGCGCCGGGTCCTCGGCGTAGACGCGCGCCTCGATCGCGTGGCCGTCGAGCCGGACGCCGTCCTGCCCGAACGGCAGCGGCTCGCCGGCCGCGACGCGCAACTGGAGTTCGACCAGGTCGAGGCCGGTGACCAGCTCGGTGACGGGGTGCTCGACCTGGAGCCGGGTGTTCATCTCCATGAAGAAGAACTCGTCCGGGCGGTCGGCGGACACGATGTACTCGACCGTCCCCGCGCCCACGTACCCGACGGCCTGCGCGGCGGCGACGGCGGCGGCGCCCATCCGCGCGCGGGACGCCTCGTCCAGCAGCGGCGACGGCGCCTCCTCGACGATCTTCTGGTGCCGGCGCTGCAGGCTGCACTCGCGCTCGCCCAGGTGGACGGCGTTGCCGCGGGTGTCGGCGAACACCTGGATCTCGATGTGCCGGGGGTTCTCCACGAACCGCTCGGCGAGCAGGGTGTCGTCGCCGAACGAGCCGCGCGCCTCGCGGCGGGCGGACGCGATCGCGTCCGGCAGGTCCGCCGCGTCCCGGACGAGCCGCATGCCCTTGCCGCCGCCGCCCGCCGACGGCTTGAGCAGCACCGGGAGCCCGACCTCCAGCGCGGCGGCCTCCAGCTCGGCGTCCGACAGGCCCGGTTCGTCCCGTCCGGGGACGACCGGGACACCGGCCGCCGCGACCGTCCGCTTCGCGCGGATCTTGTCGCCCATCGCCTCGATCGCGGACGCGGGCGGCCCGATGAACACCAGCCCGGCATCGGTGCAGGCCTGCGCGAACGCGGTGTTCTCGGCGAGGAACCCGTAGCCCGGGTGGACGGCTGCCGCGCCCGACGTCCGCGCGGCGCCGATGACCGCGTCGATGTCGAGGTAGGACGGGATGCGGAGCGCCTCGTCGGCCTCGCGCACATGGCGGGCGCCCGCGTCGGCATCCGTGTGGACGGCCACCGAGCGGATCCCGAGCCGCCGCAGCGTGCGGAAGACGCGGACGGCGATCTCACCCCGGTTGGCGACCAGGACGCTGTCGAACATCAAGCCCCTCACATCCGGAAGACGCCGTAGCCGACCGGCTCCAGCGGTGCGTTGGCGGCGGCGGACAGCCCGAGGCCGAGGACGCGTCGGGTGTCGAGCGGGTCGATCACCCCGTCGTCCCACAGCCGGGCCGTCGAGTAGTACGGGTTGCCCTGCGCCTCGTACTGGTCGCGGATCGGCGCTTTGAATGCCTCCTCGTCCTCGGCCGGCCACTCCTCGCCCCGCGCGTCCATCTGGTCGCGGCGGACCGTCGCCAGCACGCTCGCGGCCTGCTCGCCGCCCATGACCGAGATGCGGGCGTTCGGCCACATCCACAGGAAACGCGGCGAATACGCCCGGCCGCACATCGCGTAGTTGCCCGCGCCGAACGACCCGCCGATCACGACCGTGAACTTGGGGACGCGCGCGCACGACACCGCCGTGACCATCTTCGCGCCGTGCTTGGCGATGCCGCCCGCCTCGTACTCGCGGCCGACCATGAAACCGGTGATGTTCTGCAGGAAGACGAGCGGGACGCTGCGCCGGTCGCACAGCTCGATGAAGTGCGCGCCCTTCTGCGCCGACTCGCTGAACAGGATCCCGTTGTTGGCGATGATCCCGACCGGGTGCCCGTGGATCCGCGCGAACCCGGTGACGAGCGTCGCGCCGTACTCCTTCTTGAACTCCTGGAACCGGCTGCCGTCCACGATCCGCGCGATCACCTCGCGCACGTCGTACGGGGTGCGCGGATCGGGCGGGACGACCCCGTACAGCTCCGCCGGGTCGACCGCCGGCGCCTCCGACGGCGCCACGTCCCACGGGCGCGGCTCGCGCGGGCCGAGCGTGCCGACGATGTCGCGGACGATCCGCAGCGCGTGCGCGTCGTCCTCGGCGAGGTGGTCGGTCACGCCGGACGTGCGGGAGTGCAGCTCGCCGCCGCCCAGCTCCTCGGCCGTGACGACCTCGCCGGTCGCGGCCTTCACCAGCGGCGGGCCGCCGAGGAAGATCGTGCCCTGGCCCCGGACGATCACCGCCTCGTCGCTCATCGCCGGGACGTAGGCGCCGCCCGCCGTGCACGAGCCCATGACCGCCGCGATCTGCGGGATGCCGCGCCCGGACATGGTCGCCTGGTTGTAGAAGATGCGGCCGAAATGCTCGCGGTCGGGGAACACCTCGTCCTGGCGGGGCAGGAACGCGCCGCCGGAGTCGACCAGGTAGACGCAGGGCAGCCGGTTGTGCAGGGCCACCTCCTGCGCGCGCAGGTGCTTCTTGACCGTGACCGGGTAGTACGTCCCGCCCTTCACGGTGGCGTCGTTGGCGACGACCACGCACTCGCGGCCGGACACCCGGCCGACGCCGGTGATGATCCCGGCGCCCGGCGCCTCGTCGCCGTACATCCCGTTCGCGGCCAGCGGGGACAGCTCCAGGAACGGCGAGCCGGGGTCGAGCAGCGTGTCGACCCGGTCGCGGGGGAGCAGCTTGCCGCGGGCCACGTGCCGCTCGCGGGCCCGCTCGGGACCGCCGCGCCCGGCCCGGTCGACGCGGTCGCGCAGCTCGGCGACCAGCGCCTCGTTGCGCGCGGCGCTCGCCTTGAACGCCTCGCCGGCGACGTCGGCGCGGCTGCCGATCTCGGGTCCGGTCATGGTCCCCTTCCCTGTTAATGCTCGTTAACAACGCCGATGTTAATGCCCATTAACAACTCTAGTCTAGACTCCTCCCATGACCTCCTACCCGGCCGCGGCGCCCGGCGACCCGGCCGCCGGGCCGCCCCTCGCCGCGGTGAACCCGCGCCGCGCCGAGATCCTCGCCGCCGCGGCCGAGCTGTTCGCCCGGCGCGGCTACCACGGGGCGTCCATCGGCGACGTCGGACGGGCCGTCGGGCTCACCGGCCCCGCCCTCTACCGGCACTTCAGCGGCAAGGAGGCCGTCCTCGCCGAGATGCTCGTCGACATCAGCGAGCGGCTGCACGCCGAGGGCGTCCGCCGCGCCGCCGACCCCGACCCCGGCCGGGCCCTCGACGCGCTGCTGCGCTGGCACATCGCGTTCTCGCTGGACAACCCCGCGCTCATCACCGTCCACGAGCGCGAACTCGACAACGTCCCCGAGCCGCAGCGCCGCGAGGTCCGGCGGCTGCAGCGCGCCTACGTGGAGGAGTGGGTGGCCGTGCTGCGGCGGCTGCGCCCCGGCCTGCCCGACGAGCGGACGCGCGCGGCCGTCCACGCCTGCTTCGGCCTGCTCAACTCCACCCCGCGCAGCGCCGCCCGCCTCGGCCGCGACGCGATGGGCGACCTCCTGCACACCATGGCCCGCGCCGCCCTGGAGTCGGCCGGCTAGCAGGACGCGCTGCGGCCGTCCAAAGAGCGGTCGACGGCCTCGGCGAACGCGTCGGCGTCCGTCCCGGCGTTGTCGAAGATCTTCTGCACGCACCCCCGGAACGTGCTGGTGAATGTGCTGTAGTGCGGCGTCACCGGACGGGGCCGGGCCCGCGCCAGCGCCGTCACGATCGCCTGGCCCAGCCGGGTCAGCTGCGCCTGGTCGGGCAGGTCGGCCTCGCCCGGCCCGAGCTGCTGCCCGGTGAGCGTCGAGCACGTCTGCGCCTTCACGTCGGCCGGCCCGCTGTGCCCGGGCGACAGGCCGAGCGCCGAGTACCGGGCCGGGGCGAAACCGCCGCAGGAGAACAGCAGCCGCTGGCTCGACGTCCCGCTGAGGAACGCCACGAGATCGGCCGCCCCCTCCGGATTCGGGGAGTACCTGGACACGGCGAGGTTCTGGCCGCCGAGGACGTCGTGGCCGGGCAGCGCCGTCACCCCGAACCGCAGGGCTGAGCCCGTGCGCATCCGCGGCTCGGACGCCAGCGCCGAGAACGCGTACGGCCAGTTGCGCATCAGCCGCGCCCCGCCCGCGAACGCCTCGATGCTCTCCTGCTCCTCGTACTGCCGCGACGGCTTGAGCGATCCGCGCGCGTAGGGGGCGAGGCGTTCGAGCGCCGGGTACACCTTCTCGCGCAGGTCCTTCTTACTGGGACGGTCCTCGCCGGTGAGGACGAGGTGCGAACCGCCGCCGTCGTTCCACACCGCCTCCAGCGCGTTCACCGTCAGCACCTCGCGGTCGGCGAGCTGCAGCGTGACGCCGGAATCGAGCATCTCGGGCCACGCGGTCGGCGGCGTCACGCCCGCCGCGTAGTACAGCAGCCCCACGTCCACGTTGAACGGGACGGCGTACTGGGTGCCGTGCCGGCTGCCCGTCTTCAGCGCGGCGGGGAAGAAGTCGTCCAGGTCGTCGATGCGGTCGAGCGGGCGCAGGTAGCCCGCGTCGGCGAACTCCGCCGTCCACGTGTTGTCCGTGATGAGCACGTCGTAGGCGCACCCGTGCGACTCCTCGACCGCCTTGATCTGGCTGTGCTGCAGGTCGGTGGAGTCCGACACCTCCACCATCGTGGCGTGCGGATGCGGCCGCCCGTCCGGGTACCGCTCGTTGTTCCACTGCCGGATCAGCGCGCGCCGCTGGTTCTTCAGGCTGACGTCCGTCCCGCCGGCGACGAACAGCTCCGAGCGGTGGCAGTCGGCCCGCATCGCCGGGTAGGCGGTGCCGGGCCACCAGTGCACGACGAGCGCCGCGACCAGCACCAGCGCCGCGCCGCCGGCGAAGCACGCCCAGGCCGTCCGGGTGTGCGGCACGATCCGGCGGGCCGCTCCGCGCACGCCCGCCGGCACCCGCGCGCCCGTCATCGCAGCTCCGACAGCAGTTGCGCGGCCTGCTCGTCCACCGGTGCGTCCGTCAGCGGCACGCAGCCCTTTCCCTTCGCCCCGAGCGCCGCGACGATCTCACTGACGGGGGAGGCGTCGCAGCCCACCGGCCCGGTGAGCACCACCGTCAGCCGCAGGTCCGGGTGCCTGCGGCGGAAGTCGCCCGCGAGCCAGGACGCCCGCGAGGCCAGGTGGGGGTTGGTCCTCGGCACCTGGCCGTCGGTGACCAGCACGAGGTCCTCCTTGCCGGAACCGGTGTCGGCCGCCGCGATCGCGTCGCTGAGCGCCTGGTCGCCGCCGCCCGACGCGACCGCCTGCAAGCGGCCCGTGATCAGGTTCTTCTGGTCCGGGGAGGCGGCGTCCCGCGGAACGTTCCCGAACGTGCCGGCGCCGGTCGGCGACGCCGTCGCCGACGACACCTGCAACCCGGCGCGGTCGTTGGTCTGCAGTTGCGACACCAGGCTCTGCAAGAACGACGTCCCCTGCGCCAGCCGCGACCCGCCGCCGGACCGCGCCGCGCCGCCCATCGAGCCCGACACGTCCAGCATCAGCGACACCGACACCCGCGGACGCGCCGCGCCGATCGCGGTGAGCGTCTCCCGCACCCCTTTCGGTGGATCGAGCGACACCTCGTTCGGTATCAGGTCGCCGCCGGCCGCGCTCTGCAGGCGGGACAGGTAGTAGTGCCGGGTGTCGCCCTCGCGCGCGGACGGCACGTAGCCGCTGCCGTCGCGGAACCCCTGCATCGTCAGCGGATGCCGGACGAGCCAGTCGTGGAACTCGGTGACCGCGGTGTTCCGCGCCTCGGTGTCCTGCCCGCGCCACCGCACCTGGACGAACGGGTAGTTGAGCGTCGGCAGGTCCGTCGCGTAGTACGGGTGCAGGACCCACTTGGCGTAGGAGGGGTCGTCGGCGTCGACGCCGCCGCACCGGTCGCCGAGGGGCCGGCCCATGTCGTAGTCGTACAGGACCTGTTCGGGCACGGCCACGGCGATGTCGTCCGGCGGCCCGGCGTTCCCCGCTGCCGCCTCCTGCCGGAACCGGCACAGCAGCGACACCCCGTCCGGTGCCACCAGGTTCGCGGGCTCGGCGAACCGCTCGTCCCCGCTGTTGTCGTCGCCCTGCGTCGAGCCGTAGAGCGCGGGCGTCACCGCGAGCGCCGCCGCCGACGTCTCCGGGACGGGCCGGGCGATCGCGTGCAGGTCCACGCCCGCGTCCGCGAACCGCCGCAGCAGTGCGGCCGTGCTCGGCGAGATCGGCGCGGCGGTCGGATCGGCGACCGACTCGTGCGCCCTGGTGAACAGCGCCAGCACCAGCGGCGACGTACCGAGCGACCCGCGCGGGACGAAGTACGGGTCGCCCTCGGCCGGACGCTCCGCGGCGCCGCCCCCGCCGCCGCCGGCACCGAGCGCCGTGCCCTTCGTGCCGCCGACCTGGCCGGGCGTCTTCGGCACGTAGTCGAACTCCGCCGTCGAGGAGGGGATCCAGATGTCGGGCTGCGGGCCGAACAGCTGCTCGTCGTCGGCGTGCGGCTCGTCGGCCTGCCCGCTGCGCCGCCACAGCCGCCGGAACGCGTCGTACAGCGGGACGGGCCCCGAGTCGGGGACGACCGTGATGCCGTACCGGCGGCAGCCGCGGCTCTCGCCCTCGTCGGCGAACTCGTTCGCGGCGGCGCGCAGCGGCGTGAGCGCCTCCGGCGGGGCGAGCACCCGCAGCTCGAGCGGCTGCCCGCAGCCGCCGACCTGCTCGCGCAGGTCGTTCACCCCGGCGGTGGCCCCGACGACGAGCGCCATCACCGCGCCGCCCGCCAGCGTCCAGGCGACCGCCGCGCCGTTCCACTTCTTCGCCAGCCACTCCAGCGCCCTGCGCGCCGCCGCGGGGAACAGCACGACCAGCCCCACCGTCGCCAGCACGACCGCCCCGGGAACGATCAGTGTGCTGGTCCACGACACGTCGTGGACCAGCTTGGCCAGCACGCCGACGATCACGCCCGAGCACAGCTCGATGAAGATCGCCTGCAGGAGATGGTCGGCCCGGATGCCGGCGATGCGGCGTTCGGGAGGTCGGGATCGCTCGCCCCCGGGCGGTTCTGTCATCGGTTCCCATCACCGCGTCGGTCTAGGTCCGTCGGCCCCCCGGATCTGACACTTCATGATACGTAGCGGAACGGGCACGGTCAGGTGGACCGCCGGGGCCGGGACCGGCCGATGTCCCTTACGCAGGTGCGCGTGCGCCGCGGGCCGGGCGGGGCCGGATTGCGGGCCGTCCAGAACCTTGACGCGCCGACGTGCCGGTGGGTCATATGGGGTGAAAGGTCACCTGGCCTTCCGACCCGCAGCAGAGGAGTCCCGTATGGGCGTCGAGGGCGTCGGCTTCTACGAGATCGCGAGCAACGACCCGGACCGCTTGGCGATCTCGGCCCCCGGCGTACCGGTGTCCTACGGTGAGCTGCACGCCGAGGTGAACCGCCTGTCGAACGCGCTGGACGGGCTCGGCCTGCGCCCCGGCGACCCGGTCGCGACCGTCCTCGGCAACCGCCCCGAGTTCCTCACCGTGCTGCTGGCGGCGATGCAGTCCGGCCTCTACATCGTCCCGGTCAGCCGGCATTTGACCGCGCCCGAGATCGGCTACATCCTCGCCGACTGCGGCGCCAAGGCCGTCGTGACCGAGAGGGCGTTCGCGCCGATCGTCACCGGCGCCGCCGACGGCGCCGGGATGGCCGCCGAACTGCGCGTCAGCGTCGACCCCGCCGAGGGCTACCGCTCCATGGCCGCGCTGTGCGCGTCCGGCAGCGCCTCACCGCCGGCCAAGCGCCGGATGGGCTCGATCATGCTCTACACGTCCGGGACCACCGGACGGCCGAAGGGCGTGCGGCGTCCCCTGCTGGACGTGCCGCCGGAACTGCTCTTCGACGTCATGCGGCAGACGCTCGCGACCCACCTGCGGCTGGTACCGGGCGACGAGGTGCATCTCGCGATCGGGCCGCTCTACCACTCCGCGCCCTGCGTCCACGCGATGATGGCCCTCAGCCTCGGTCACGCGGTCGTCGTCGCGTCCCGGTTCCGGCCCGAGCACACGCTCGAGCTGATCCAGCGGCACGGCGTCACCAACTCCTTCATGGTGCCGACCATGTTCCACCGCATGCTCGCGCTGCCCGACGACGTCCGCGCCCGCTACGACCTGTCGTCGCTGCGGCAGGTCTACCACAGCGCGGCGCCGATCCCGGTCGAGACCAAACAGCGGATGATGGACTGGTGGGGGCCCGTCCTCTACGAGTACTACGGCTCCACCGAGAGCGGCGCCGTCGTCGTCGCCGCCCCGCACGACTGGCTCGCCCACCCGGGGACGGTCGGCCGCGCCGTCGAGGGCGTCCAGATCAAGATCCTCGACCCGGAGGGGACCGAGCTGCCGCCGGGGGAGACCGGCCTGATCTATGCGAGCGGCCAGCCGGGCTTCGAGTACCACGGCGACCCGGACAAGACCGCCGCCGCCATGCGCGGCGAGTTCTACACCCCGGGCGACCTCGGCCACCTCGACGAGGACGGCTGGCTGTACATGAGCGACCGCCGCACCGACCTCATCATCTCCGGCGGCGTGAACATCTACCCGGCCGAGATCGAGTCCGTGCTGCTCCAGCATCCCGCCGTCGGCGACGTCGTCGTCATCGGCGTCCCGGACGAGGACTGGGGGCAGCGCGCCGTCGCCCTCGTCGAGCCCGCGCAGGACGCCGTCGCCGGCGACGGGCTCGCCGCCGAACTGCTCGCGCACTGCGGGCCCCGGCTGGCGCGGCTCAAGCATCCGCGCCGGCTGGAGTTCCGCGCGTCGCTGCCGCGCACCCCCTCGGGAAAGCTCAGCCGTAGCCGTGTGCGCGACGCCTACCTGCGGGAACAGGCGGGCTAGGCGGTTTCGGGGGGCGCGCGGGGGAGGGGCGCCGCAAGTCGCCGGCGTGACCGTCGAACGTTCCGCCGTTGCGCCCCGTACAACCGCACATGGAAGACCAGAAGGTCGCCCCGTTCGGCAGCCCCCCGCAGCCTGCCGCCCCGACCTTGACCGACCTTCCCGTGATCACCGACACCGGCTTCCCCACCGACCCCGCCCACTCCGGTCAGGCTCCGTCGCCGGAAGGGGCGTCGGCCGTGACCCAGCCCGTCGCCCGACCGGCGGACGCCGCGCTTGCCTACGCGCCCGCGCGCCTCGGTGACCCGGTCTCGGCCTGGCCCTGCGCCGGCTGCGGCAGGCCCGTACCGCAGCCGGTGCGCGGTGCCCGCACCGTCCGCTACTGCCAGGACACCGACGGCGCGTGCGAGCGGGCCGCGCACGAGAACCGCGAACGCGCCCGGGACGCGCCCGGCCTCACCGGCCAGGTCGCGTGGACGTGGGAGATGGTGGAGCGGCTGGAGTCCGTCGCCGACCGGCTCGCCGGATCGCTGGTCTCCGAGCTGGGCGTCGCCGGCGTCGAGCGGCGCGTCGCCGACGCCCGCGCCGACGCGGCCGGGGAGATCGCGATCGCGCAGCGGGAGCGCGACGCATCGCAGCAGCAGGCCGAGGCCGCCTGGCGCGAGACCGCGTCCGCACGCGCCCGCGCGGACGCCGCCGAGGCCGGGGAGGCCGCCGCCCG
>NZ_BAAAMR010000058.1:0-69255 GCF_039529375.1 Actinomadura napierensis | reverse complement strand
GCGGCGAGGCCGCCGCCCGCGCCGCGGCCGAGCAGGCCGCCGCCGAACGGGACGCCGCCCGGCAGGAGGCGCAGGAGGCCAGGGACGTCGCGGACGCCGCCGTCGCCGCCCGGGTGGCCGCCGAACGCGAACGCGACCGCGTCGCCGGCCGCGAGACCGAGCTGCTCGCCGCGCTGGAGACCGCCCGCGCCGAGCTGGTCGGCCTGCACGGCCGGCTGTCGGAGACCGAGACCGTCGCCGAGGGACAGCGGATCGCGTCCGCCGCCGCCCGGCGCGCCGCCGAGGACCTGCGCGCGGCCGTCCGCGACGCAGAGACCCAGCGCGGCCAGGCCGTCGCCGACCGCGACCAGATCCAGGCGCGGGCCCGCGAGGTCGAGCAGCACAACTGGGACCTGTCGCGCGCCAACGAGGAGCTGCGCGCCGCCGTCCAGACGCTCACCGCCGAGCGGGACGCCGCGCGCGCGGAGGCCGACCGCGCGCGCCGCCGCGTCGACGCGCTCACCCGTCCGGCCGACCCCCGCCCGGACGGCCGTCCCGCCGTGGACCGGGAGGCCCCGACGGGACTGCACCCGCTGCCGCCGTTCAACGGATCGCCGCGCAACGGCGCCCCGGCGAACGCGACCCGGCCGAACGGATCGCTCCTGGACGGAACCGACCCGCTCGCGGTCAACGGCCACCGGCTTCCCCACGCCGGCTGACCGTCGGGCCGGTGAACCGGACGACGACGAGGAGGTGAGGCCCTTCACCACACGGCACTGGCCCTGAACCGGCCGCCGCACCGCACCGGGGTGGTGGGGCGGCCGGTACGCCGGGCTAGGACCGTTTCGTCCGCAGATACTCGGTGTAGTCCAGGGCGCCCGCGTGCACGGCGGCGTGCACGGCGCGCGCGATCCGCGATCCCCACGCCGACCGGGGACCGGCGAAGGGCTCCGCCTCGCCGGACGTCCGCGCGGCCACGCAGATCGCGTCGGACGCCGTCCCGGTGCAGGGATACCCCGCCTCCAGGAGCGCCTGCGTCTTCGCCTCCGTGGCGGTGACCACCGCGTTCACCAGGGCCGCGTCGCTCAACGCGACCGGGACGGCGACCACGATGTTGATCGTCCCCGGCCGCCATGCACGCTCCTGCTCCGATGGCGCAGGCTCCCGCGCCGGGGACGGCACATCGAGATGCAGCGGGGCCAACTCGGGATCGGCCTTCCCCTCGGGCGCCGCGGCCCACGTCGGCACGCGGAGACCGACGGTCGCCGAGACGGCGACGCCCCCGTCTTCGCGGCGCATCGTCCGGGCGACGGACGCGGCGGTCAGCATGCCGGCGCCGGGACCGTCCAACCCGAACGAAGCGGCCATCTCCTCCAGGTGGGCGACGGGGTCCAGCCGCGCGTACGCGCCGCGGACCTGGGCGTTCAGCACCCAGCCCAGCGGGCCGATCCCGCCGCCGAGCATCGCCGACGAGACCGCGCGCCATCCACTGCCCGCGCGCCACACCGTCGCGGCCAGCCGCGCCCCGTCCTCCTCCCGCCACACCAGCTCGATCTTCACGGGCGCTCCAGCGACAGCAGGGGCCGGCCGTCCGGCCCGGGAAGGACGTGCACGCGGGCCTGGAAGTGCTCCTCGATCGCGGCCCGCGTCAGCACCGTGCCGGGCTTCCCGGCGGCGGCGACCCGTCCGCCCGACAGCAGCACCAGGTCGTCGGCGTACTGCCCGGCCAGCGTCAGGTCGTGGATGGTCGTGACGACGGTCAGCCCGTCCGACAGCCGGAGCCGGTCGATCAGCTCCATCACCTGCTGCTGGTGGCCGATGTCGAGCGCGGTCGTCGGCTCGTCCAGCAGGAGGACGGACGTCTGCTGCGCGAGCGCCCGCGCCAGCACCACGCGCTGCCGCTCGCCGCCGGACAGCTGGTCGAGCGGGCGTCCCGCAAGGCCGGCCAGGTCCAGCCGGTCCAGGACTTCGCCCGCGATGGTGCGGTCGCGCGTGCTCTCCCGCCCGAGGTGCGGAATGTAGGGCGAGCGGCCGAGAAGGGTGTAGTCGAACACCGTCATCCCCACCGGAAGGCTAGGGCTCTGCGGGGCGTACGCGACCAGCCGGGCGCGCTGGCGCGGCTTCAGCGCCGACAGGTCGGCGCCCGCGACCGTGATCGCGCCCGTGCACGGCAGCAACCCGAGCACCGCCCGCAGCAGCGTCGACTTGCCCGCGCCGTTCGGCCCGATCACCGCCGTCCACGAACCGGCCGGGACCTTCAGCGAAACGCCCTTCAGCACCGGGCGCCCGCCCAACGCCACGTCCAGGCCCCGCACCGCGACCGTCACGTCTCCACCTGCCGGCGGCTCGCGCGCAGCACCGCCACGAAGAACGGGCCGCCGACGAACGCGGTCACCACACCGAGCGGCAGCTCACCGGGCGCGATCACCGTCCGCGCGACCAGGTCGGCCAGCTCCAGGAACGCGGCCCCGCCGAGCAGCGACAGCGGCAGCACCACCCGGTACGACCCGCCCGCCAGCCGCCGCACCGCGTGCGGCACCACGATGCCGACGAACCCGATCAGGCCGCTCACGGCGACCGCGCTCGCCGTCGCCAGCGACGCCGCCACCAGCACCGTCAACCGGACGCGCGCCGCCGACAGCCCGAGCGAGGCCGCCTCCTCGTCGCCGACGCTCAGCACGTCAAGCAGCCGGCCGTGCGCGAGCAGCACCACCGTCGAGACCAGCGAGTACGGCGCGACGAGCGCCAGCTGATGCCAGTCCGCCGAGCCGACCCCGCCGAGGATCCACGAGTAGATCCGCTGCAGTTCCTCCGCCTTCACCTGCTGGAGGAACGTCTGCACCGCCGACAGGAACGACGACACCGCCACTCCCGCGAGCACCAGCGTCGCCGCCCGGTTGCCCCGCCCGGCCGTGCTGCCCAGCGCGTACGCCATCGCCACACCGAGGATCGCGCCGGCGAACGCCGCCAGCGGGACGCCGTAGCCGGGATCGCCGGGCACCAGCACGATCACCACGGTGGCCCCGACTCCCGCGCCCGCCGCCGCGCCGAGCAGGTACGGATCGGCCAGCGGATTGCGGAACACGCCCTGGTAGCCGGCCCCCGCCATCGACAGCATCCCGCCGACCAGCGCGGCCATCAGCACCCTCGGCACCCGCAGCTGGAACAGCACGTTCTCGTCGACGGTGCTGAACCCGCTGTCGAGGTGCACGAAAGGGATCCGGTCGGCCAGCGCCTTCAGGATCCCGACGAAGGGGAGCCCGGCGGCGCCCACCACCAGCCCGGCCAGCAGCGTCACGGCCAGCAGGACGAGCGCCGCCACCAGCGGAAGCGGCCGCAGCCGTCCCCGCACCCGGGGCTCGCTGTCCCTGTCCGGCCGCCGCCACTTCCCCTTCAGGGCGGAGGTCACCGCGTCTTCTGCACCGCGTCGCCGATCGCCTTCACGAACTGCGGCAGCCGCGGACCCCAGCGCGAGGCGAGGTCGTCGTCCAGGGGCACCACGCCGCCGTCCTTGACGGCCTTCAGATCACCGAAGCCGGGCCGCTTGGCGACCGCCGCGGCGTTCTGGCCGCAGCACTTGGTATCGGCCAGGAAGACCAGGTCGGGGTCCTTCTTGACGAGGTACTCGCGGGAGAGCTGCGGGTATCCGCCGCTCGCCTTGTCCGCGGCGTCGGCGACGTTGCGCAGGCCGAACAGGCCGTACACCTGACCGACGAACGTCTGGGACGTCACGGTGTGCAGCTGGTTGTCCAGCTCGTGGTAGTAGGTGAGGCCCTTGCCCTTGGTGGACGCGGCGACGGTCTTCTGGATGTCGGCGCGCATCCCGTCGGTGACCTTCCTGGCCTCCGCGACGTGCCCGGTGGCCTGTCCCAGATCGTTGATCTCGTCGTAGGCGTCGTCCAGCTTCGCGGCGGCCGGCTCCAGCAGGACCGGGACCTTGACCTTCTGCAGCGCCTTGACGACGCCGTCCATGTCGTTGGACAGCACGACGAGGTCGGGCCGGTAGTTGATGATCGCCTCGGCGTTCGGCTTGAAGGCCGACAGCTTGGTGCGGGGCGCGTTCGCGGGGTAGTCCGAGAGGCTGTCGGCGGCGGTGATCTGCGGTCCGGCGCCGATGGCGAACAGCGTCTCGGTGTGCGTGGGGGACAGCGACACGATCCGCTTCGGGTGGGCGGGGACGGTCACCGCACCGTTGCCCGCCTGGACGGTGACGGTTCCGCCGCCGTCTCCGGACGCCTGGGTCTTTCCGTCGCCGGTCTTGTCGCCGCCGGTCTTGCCGTCGTCGCCGCATCCGGCGGCGGCGAGCGTCACGGCAGCGATCGCGATGGCCGCGCCGAGGACGCGCACGGGTCTCACAGGAGCCTCCTGGGCTGGAGGGAAGCCGCGGCCCGTCATGACGGATCGCCCTTCCACGAGGTCGAGAGTCGTCGGCGCGCGCGGAGGCGACCTGGCTCGGCCACTTCGACAGGGGCACCACAGTTGCGGGACAGCGCCGGGTTCACACCGGACTTCGCTCCAGGGCGCGCTCGAAGTGCAACGTTATCAGCCGCCTTATCCGGTTTCGCTGCGCGGTCGGTGTGAGTACTCACTCCGATGTTGACGGAGTGAGTACTCACACCGTACGGTGACCGCATGGAACCCGCGAAGGACGGCACGGAGCCCGCCGCACGGCGCCGCCGCGCCCCCGGAATGAGCCCCGAGCAGCGCCGGGAGATGATCGTGCGGACCGCGCTGCCGCTGGTCGCCGAGCACGGGACCGCCGTCACCACCGGGCAGATCGCCCGGGCCGCCGGCATCGGCGAGGCGACGATCTTCCGCGTGTTCAGCGACAAGGACGAGCTCCTCGACGCCTGCGTCATGGAGGCGCTGCGGACCGACCACGTCCTGGCCGAGATCGAGGAGATCCCCCTCGACCAGCCGCTGGCCGGGCGGCTCGCCGAGGCCACCGCCGCGATCGAGGCCTACCTCGGCCGCATGGGCATGATCCTCGGCGCGCTGCACGCCACCGGCCGGCGCGAGCGCGGCTCGCACGGCGGCGGCGAGGCGGCCGACGCCGCCATCGACCGCGCGTCCGCCATGGCCCGCACCCGCGGCGCGATCGCCGAGCTCTTCGAACCCGACCGCGACCGCCTCCGGCTGCCCGCCGACCAGATCGCCGGGATGTTCATGGGGCTGGTCTTCACCCGGGGCCGCCCTCCGACCGGCCCCGACGGGCCGGCGCCGTCCCTGGAGGAGTACCTGGACGTCTTCCTGCACGGCGCGCTCACCGAAACGCCCGCCGAAACACCTGCAGAAACACCTGCGGAAACGGCCACCGAAACGCTCACCGACGCGTCCGCCGAAGGGACACCGGAGTGACCATCACGCTCAACCACACCATCGTCACCGCCGCCGACAACGACGAGGCCGCTCGCTTCTTCGCGGCCGTCATGGGCCTGGACTACACCGGGCCGCACCCGCACGCCCGCCACTTCGTCCCGATCAAGGTCAACGGCGGGCTCACCCTCGACTTCATGACCGTCGCCTACCCGCAGGGCCACCACCTGGCCTTCGACGTGGACGCGGCGACCTTCGACGCGGTCGTCGACCGCCTCGACGCCCGCGAGATCCCCTACGGCGACCAGCCCGCCCACCCCGACAACGGCCGCATCGACACCGGCCATCCCCTCGGCGCGCGCGGCCTGTACTTCTCCGACTCCAGCGGCAACCTCTACGAGCTCATCTCGTCCTGAGCCGCCGGGGACCGGCCGGTCAGCGGGCGGCGGCGGACTTCAGGAACGCGCGCGTACGGGCCCGGTCGTCGCCGGGCATGAACTCGCCGGCCACGAAGTCGGTGACGCCCGCCGCGGCCAGCTCCTCCAGCCTCGCCCCCACCGCGTCCTCATCGCCGATGATGGCGAGGTCGGCGGGGCCCTCGGCGCCCTCACGGTCCATCATCGCGCGGTAGGACGGCAGCGTCCCGTACACCTCGAACGCCTTCGCCGCACGCTCGCGCGCCCGCTCGGCGTCGCCGGTGACGCACACCGGCAGGACGCAGACGATGCGTGGCGCGGGACGGCCCGCCGCCTCGGCCGCCGCCGTGATGGTCGGCGCGATGTGCTCGCGGACGGTCACGGGGCCCGTCATCCACAGGACGGTCCCGTCGGTGCGCTCCGCCGCCAGCTGCAGCATCTTCGGGCCGAGCGCCGCCAGCAGCACGGGGACGCGGCCCTCGTTCGGGACGGTCAACCCGATCTGGCCGCGCAGGGTCTCGCCGGTGAACGACGCCGTCTCGTGGTCGAGCAGCGGCAGCAGCACCGACAGGTACTCGTCCATGTGCCGCAGGGGCCGTCCGAAGTCGTAGCCGTACATGTCCTCGATGACGACCTTGTGGGACAGGCCGATGCCGAGGGCCAGCCGGTTCTCCCCGAGAGCCAGCGCCACCGTCCGGACCTGCTGCGCCAGCGCCGCCGGATGCCGCGGGTACGTCGGCACGACGGCGGTCCCCAGCTCGATACCGGGCACCCGGCTTCCCGCCACCGCCAGCGCGGTCAGCGCGTCCACCCCGAAGATGTTCGACATCCACGCCGAGGCGAACCCGTCGTCGGCGGCGCGCCGCACATCGTCGGCCAGCTTGGTCAGCGCCTCCGCGCCGCCGCGCTCGCCAAGGGAAACACCGATGCGCACAAGGACCTCCCTGATCCGGCTACCGTTCCGATCCTTGCACAGAGCGTGGTCAGGGACGCCGGGCGGGGGCGCGGGCGGCCCGGTCCCGCGCCTCCATGAAGAAGGCGTGGAGCGCCGTCGTTCCCGGCAGCAGCCGGACCGGCCGCGCCGCTCCGAACGAGGCGTTCCAGAAGGCGCCTTGCCGTGGCTCCCAGGGACCCGCGTACGCGTAGGGCTCCCCGAGATAGGAGTCTCCCGGGGAGATCCCGTAGTTGACCTCGTCGAGGGTGATGCTCAGGTCGAAGTGCTCCGGCCACAGCACAGGAGTGACATCGGGCGCGAACCGGACCATCGCATCGTGGCCGCGCGCGAGGCATTCCTCGATGTGGGCCGCCGCCCCCGCGTCCACCCCGAGCGTCTCCTGCGTCCCGACTCCGCACCCGTCCTTGTAGAGGTCCTGCGGCGCGCCCGCCTCGATCCCCGCCGCCGCGGCCAGCTCTCCGTACGTGGCACCGTTCAGCGGGATCACCCTGTCACCGGCCACCAGTTCGGTTCCGGCGACCCGCAGCTCCGGTGCCCTGACGGTCCCGAAACCGCCGTCCAGCACGCGCAACCGGATCGTCGCGCTCTCCCTGTACTGCGGGCCGGCGAGGAGCAGTTCGGCGACCCCGTGCAACGAACGCCGCGTCGTTCCCAGAATCTCCGGATCGACGGTCATCTCCACATCCTTCGCCTATGGCGGTCATGGCTGCCGTTCCCTCACCCTGCACCCGCCGGGCCGCCATCACAAACCGTCGGGGTCACCGGCCCGCGAGGCGTACCGCTCGGCCAGGTCGCGGTCGTTCTCCGCCCACCTGCGCTGCCGTTCGGCCGACTGCAGATGCGCCTCGGCCTCCTCCGGGTGGACGGCCGCCATGTCCTCCAGCAACGCCGCGGCCCGGTCGTGGGCCCACGCCGAGGAGAGCATGGACCGCAGCGCGTACTCGTCCGTGGCGCGCAGCGGCGGTCGCCCGGTCTCGGAACGGGCCGCCCCCGAATCTCTCAGCGCCCCCGACACACCCGCTGCCTACCCACCCACCTGCGCGTTCAGCGCCACCGGCACCAGTCGTGACCGGGGGCGGAGGAAAAACGCGAAGGGCCATGTCCGATCATTGAACACGTGGTGATTCCGGAGTCCCTGACGCTTCACACCGCCGACGGCGTGCGGATCGACGCAGGACACCTCGGCGGAGACGGCGACCTCTGCTTCGTGCTCGCGCACGGCTTCACGTGCTCCTGGCGGCAGCCCGCGCTCCGCCGCATCGGCCACGTCCTCGGCCGGTACGGCGGCGTTCTCGCCCTCGACCTGCGCGGCCACGGACGGTCCGGCGGCCGCTCCACCGTGGGCGACCTCGAGGTGCTCGACGTGCAGGCAGCGGTCGCCGCGGCGCGCCGCAGGGGCTACCGGCGCGTCGCCGTCGCGGGGTTCTCGCTAGGCGGTGCCGTCGCCATCCGGCACGCCGCACTGCACGGCGATGTCGACGCCGTCGTCTCGGTGAGCGCGCCCGCCCGCTGGTACTACCGCGACACCGTCCCGATGCGCCGCGTCCACTGGGTGATCGAACAGCCGCTGGGCCGGATCGCCGTCCGGCTGGCGCGGGGGACGCGCATCGCGGCCAAGGGATGGGACCCCGTGCCGGAGGCGCCGCACGAGGTGGCGGCGCGCATCGCGCCCGCGCCGCTGCTGATCGTCCACGGCGACGCCGACGCGTTCTTCCCGGTCGAGCACGGGCAACAGCTTTACGACGCCGCGCGGGACCCGAAGGAACTGTGGATCGAGCCGGGCTTCGGTCACGCGGAGGTCGCCGCGACGCCTGACCTCGTCCACCGCATCGGCGCCTGGGCGGCGTCGGCCGTCACCGCCGTACGCCCCGACGCCGCGATCTGAGCCGGTTTGTCCGCCTAGCGGCGGTCAGTCCGACCGGCGCTTCTCGGCGAGGCCGTCGATGACGCTCCTGAGGCCGAACTCGAAGCGGTCGGTGAGGCGCGGAGCGAGCAGTTCCCCCGCCACGGCCACCAGATCGGGGTAGCGGTCGGAGGGCAGCCCCTCCAGATACCGGGACACCTCGGCGAGCCGGTCGCCGTTCCCGGGCCCCTTCCCGAACGCGATCTCCTGGACGGCGAACCCGGTCACGAAGAACATCAGCAGCAGGTATCCGTAGCCCGCCATGCGGTCGTCGAAGCCCGCCCGGCGCAGCAGGCCGATCACATGGTCGGCGAGGCGCAGCCCGTGGGGGCCGAACGGGAGCCGGCCGGGCAGCAGGCGCGTCGCCGCCGGATGCGCCAGTAGGACCCGGCGCAGATCGAGGCCGAGCTGGATGACCTGTTCGTCCCAGGGGTCCGCGCCGTCCCCGTCCGGCAGCGGGCACTTGCCGATGACGGTGTCGACCAGCAGGTCGAACAACTCGTCCTTGCTGCGGACATGCCAGTACAGGGACGGTGACTTGATGTCGAGTGCGGCGGCGAGCCTGCGCATGCTGAACGCGTCGAACCCCTCCGCGTCGAGCAGTTCCAGCGCCGCCCGCACGATCTCCGTGCGGTCGAGACGCGGTGCGGCGGCCGTCTCCTGGCTGCGCGCGAAGACGTGATCGTGGCCGGCCATCACGGCACCTCCTCAGGACGGATCCAAATCTAGCAGTGCAAGGGACTCTCTAACGGTGCTAGGTTGCCCCTAACAGTGCTAGGGAGGAGTCGCCATGGTCGATCAGAGATCAGCCGCCGGCACGGACGGCACCCGCGCCCGGGCGCCCGGCCGGTGGCCGCTCGCGGCGATCGTCGCCGCCGTCTTCATGCTGATGCTGGACGCCACGATCGTGACCGTCGCCGTCCCCGCGATGCGCCGCGACCTGCACGCCGGTCTCGGCGAACTGCAGTGGGTGATGAACGCCTACACGATGGCGATGGCCGCGTCCCAGCTCACCGCCGGCGCGCTCGCCGACCGCTGGGGACGGCGCCGCTGTTTCCTCGCCGGGGTGGCGCTGTTCGCGCTGGCGTCCCTGGCGTGTGGGCTGGCCCCCACCGCCGGGACGCTCATCGCGGCGCGGGCCGTCCAGGGGGTGGCGGGAGCGCTGATGTTCGCGACGACGCTCGCGCTCATCGCGCAGTGCTACACGGGACAGGCGCGCGGCGTCGCGTTCGGCGTGCGGGGGACCGCCGCCGGGCTCGCCGTCGTGCTGGGACCGGTCGTCGGCGGCGCCCTCGTCTCGGGGCTCGGCTGGCGCTGGGTGTTCCTCGTGAACGTGCCCGCCGGCGCGGTGACCCTGGTCATGGGCGCCCGGTCGCTGCCGCGCGAGGAATCCTCGCACGAACGGCGCCGCATCGATCTGATCGGCCCGATCCTGCTGGCCGTCTCCCTGTCCCTCCTGGTCTTCGGCCTCGTGCGTGGCGACGACCGGGGCTGGGGGAGCTTTGAGACGGCGTTCGTCCTCGGCGCGTCGGCGGTGTGCCTCGCGGCGTTCCTCGTTGTCGAGGGCCGGCGGGCCGAACCGATGCTGGACCTGTCGCTCTTCCGGCAGCGCGCGTTCAGCGGAACGCAGATCGGGTCGTTCACCGTGCAGGCGAGCGTGTTCGCCCTGCTCATCTACGTGTCACTGTGGTTCCAGGACCAACTCGGCTTCTCGGCCCTCAAGACGGGGCTGTGCTTCCTGCCGCTCGTCGTCCCCATCCTCTTCGCCGGCCCGGTCGCCGGCGCCGTCATGGACCGCCTGCCGAAGGGGCCGCTCGTCTCGGGGTCGCTGGCGCTCCTGGGGTTGGCGATCCTGCTCATGCACGGGCTCGCGCCGGGCTCGTCCTGGACCCACCTGGTCCCGGGGATGGTCCTGGCCGGCCTCGCGTGCGGGATCGTGCTGCCGACCCTCGGCGGCCTGGCCGTCGACGTCGCGGACCGGTCCCGGCTCGGCATGGCGTCCGGCGTCAACAACACCGTCATGCAGGTCGGGTCCGCCGTGGGGATCGCCGCCTACGGGGCGGTCCTGAGCCGGCATCCGGTTTTCGCCGACGGGCTGGACGCCCTGTTCGCCGCCGCGGCAGCGGTCGCGTTCTGCGGCGCCGCCACGACACTGCCGCTCCTGGCCCGGAAACGCGTCTGACCTGGGCTGATTCGAGGTTATCCACATTTTCGCAGTGGCCTGTCGCCGGACGTGCGGGGCGGCCATCATCAGTGACCATGAACGGTTTCAGCGTCACCTGGAGGCGGACGGCCGCCGACTCGATCGTCCCCGTGGGCCCCGGTATCTACTTCGGCGCGGGCGGCGGTTCCCCGCTCGCCGACCGGGCCGCCGCGCTCAGCCGGCTCCTCCCGCCGGACGCGGTCATCGCGCGCCGCACCGCCGCGTGGGTCTGGGGCATCGACGTCCTCCCGCCGGGCGTGAGCGAGACCGACTGGGACGTCGAACTCATCACCCCGCGGCCCGCCGAGAGCGCGACGGGCCCGCCCCTGCAAGCAGAACACGCCGAACTGCCGCCCGGCCACGTCGAGGAGAGGGCGGGCGTGCGCGTCACCTCCCGCACCCGGACGGCCCTCGACTGCACACGCTGGCTTCCGCGCTCCGAAGCGGTCGCCGCGCTCGACCAGTTCCTCAGACAGGGAGTCGACACCGATGAACTCAGGACCATGGCCCGCGCCCTGGAGGGCTACCGCGGCAACAGGCGGCTGCGCGAACTCCTGCGCCTCGGCGACCGGGGCGCGGCCTCACCCGGCGAGAGCTGGATCCGGACGGCCATCGTCGACGCCGGATTCCCGCGCCCGCGCACGCAGGTGCCGGTCGCCGGGCCAGATGACCGCTGGTTCTACGTCGACCTCGGCTACGAGGACTACCGCGTCGGCATGGAGTACGACGGTGAACGCCACCACACCGGCCGCGCGGCCCGCGCCCACGACGAAGGCCGCCGGCGCTGGCTCACCAAGGAGAGGGGCTGGCAGATCATCCCCGTCACCAAGCTCTTCCTGTCACGCCCGGCCCCCTACCTGGAGGCGCTCCTGACCGCACTGCTCCAACGCGGCTGGAACCCCGACCCCGCGACCATGGACCGCATCACCGCCCGCCTGACCTCCCTCACCCGGAGAACCGGCGGCCGCCCCGCCCGCCAAAGCCGAAGACCTTGGTGAGGCCAAGGGCGAAGACCTTGGTGGGGGAGGCAGGTCACTGACGGGGAGGGGCGTCGGGCCCGTCCAGAAGTGCTGCGAGACGCTTGGGAGCTATCAGGCGGTAGCTGTCCTCGACGAGCTCCGCCAGTTCCTTCCAATCCTGCTCAACGTCCAGGCGCGCGCCCACCCAGCCCTTGGAGCCGACGTACTTCGGGACGAAGAAGCGCTCCGGGCCCTCCGAGACCAGGGCCTCCTGCACCCCCGGGCCCGCCTTGAACATCATCGACGAGCCGTCCTCGCTCGTCATCACGAACAGCTTGTCGCGAACACGGAAGGAGGGCGAGGTATGACCGCCGAACGGCTTCTCGGTCGCCTCCGGCATCGCCATGCAGATCTCCCGGACCCGCTCCAGAACGTCCATGCCGTCGGCCCCTCCCCACGATGGATGCTCCCAGCACCCTAGGCCGCACCTCCGACAGCGCCTCGGCGCCGTGGGTGGGTGGGGAGGGCTTCCGTTCGGTGGAAGGCGGGGTGTCGGGGGTGCGGGCGAACGGCGAGTGTCGGGACGACGCCGAACGCAAGGGGGGCACGTGACCGAGCAGAGCGCCGTCGAGACGGAGGTCGTCGTCCAGGACAGGGCGGACCTCGCGGAGGGCGTCGTGGGGTTGACCCTGCGCGCCGCGGACGGTGGCGCGCTGCCGTCCTGGCGGCCCGGGGCGCACGTCGACCTGCTGTTGCCGGACGGTCTCGAGCGGCAGTACTCGCTGTGCGGCGACCCGGCCGACGAGCGGACGTGGCGGCTCGGCGTGCTCAAGGAGGGGCCGGGCTCGACGTTCGTCCATGAGCGGGTGCACCTCGGCGACCGGCTGGTGGCACGCGGCCCCCGCAACCACTTCGCCTTGGAGGACGCGCCCGGCTACCTGTTCCTGGCCGGGGGCATCGGCATCACGCCGATCCTGCCGATGGTGGCCGCCGCGCACGCGGCGGGCGCGGACTGGCGGCTCCTGTACGGCGGGCGGCGGCGGACGGCGATGGCCTTCCTGGGCGATCTGTCCCTTTACGGGGACCGGGTCGACGTGCGGCCGCAGGACGAGTTCGGGCTGCTCGACCTCGACGCCGCACTTCCGGGGCTCGCGCCGGGGACCCTCGTCTACTGCTGCGGGCCCGAGCCGATGCTCGCCGCTGTCGAGGAGCGGTGTGCCCCGGGAGCGCTGCGCACCGAGCGGTTCGCGGCCAAGCCCGTCACCGGGCCGGACGAGGCGTTCGAGGTCGAGTTGACGCTCAGCGGCCGGACGCTGAAGGTCGGATCCGGGCGATCGATCCTGGAGACGGTCGAGGAGGCGGGCGTCGCCGTCCTGTCCTCGTGCCGCGAGGGCACCTGCGGCACCTGCGAGACCGCCGTCCTCGGCGGCGAGCCCGACCACCGCGACTCGGTCCTCACCGAGGCCGAGCGCGCGGACGGCGGATTCATGATGATCTGCGTCTCCCGTGCCCGCGGCCCCCGCCTGACCCTGGAGCTGTGAGCCGGTCGGCCGGCGCCGGGCTTTCCGGCGCCGGCCGGGCGCTCGCCGGTTCAAGGGGAGGCTGGGGAGGGAGGCTCCAGCCGGAGTAGGTCGCGGAGCGCGGCGGTGGACAGCGTGAGCTGTCGCCTTCGGCTTCCGGCGCTGACGGACAGGGGCGCGGGTCAGGCGGGTTGTTTCGTGGTGTCGAAGGCGCGGCGGAGGGCGTCCAGGCGGTCGGCGGCCATGCGGCGGGAGACGGCGGCGTCGTGGATCAGGGCCGAGCCGTGGAAGGTGCCCGGGTAGTGGTGCACCTCGGTGCCGACGCCCGACTGGACGAGCCGGAGCGCGTAGGCGAGGCCCTCGTCGCGGAGCGGGTCGAACTCGCAGGTGGTGACGTAGGCGGGCGGCAGGCCGGTGAGGTCCTCGGCGCGGGCGGGCGCCGCGTAGGGGGAGACCCCGGCGGTGCCGCGGACGCCTTCGCCGAGGTAGTAGTCCCAGCTCAGCTCGGCGTTCGGGCGGTTCCAGATGGGGGTGTCGGTGTAGGCGCGCATCGAGGGGGTGTCGAGCCGGTCGTCGAGTTCGGGGATGCCGAGGAGCTGGAAGCACAGCGCGGGGCCGCCCCGGTCGCGGGCCAGCAGCGCGGTCGCGGCGGACAGGCCGCCGCCGGCGCTCTCCCCGCCGACCGCCAGCCGGTCGGGGTCGATGCCGAGGTCCGCGGCGTTGGCGGCGGCCCAGGTCAGCGCGGTGTAGCAGTCCTCCAGGCCGGCCGGGAACGGGTGCTCGGGCGCGAGCCGGTACTCCACGGACAGCACCACCGCGCCGACCTCGGCGGCGACGGACAGGGCGTCGTCGTGGAAGGCGTCGACGCTGCCGAGGACGAACCCGCCGCCGTGGATGTAGACCAGGCCGGGCAGCGGGCCGGAGGCGGCGGACGGGGTGAAGATCCGCACCGGGACGGCCGTGCCGTCGCCGGGGACGGAGACGTCGCGGACCTCGACCGGGACGCGCGGCTCGTAGCGGGGCCCCGCGGCGAGGAGCTGCTCGTCGGCCTCGCGCATCCGCACGGGGTCGGTCAGCGTGATCTCGGGGATCATCGAGACCCAGGGGGCGAGCTCGGGGTCGAAGGCGTACGTCACTTTCCGGCTCCTCTCGGCGGCTGGCCTCCAGTTTCGCCGCCGCCGGGGGGCTTGCCCAGCCGCCATCCGCCGGGGAACGCGTCCCGGAACCCGCCGTTCGTCGGGTGTCGTACGATCCGTCCATGAAGGGGCTGCTCCTGCGGTTGTCGGGGCTGGACGCCGACGCGGAGAACGCCGTCCGGGTGATCGGTTTCTTCGACCGGCTGATCGCCGGACGCGCGAGCCCGCGCGCGCTGGTGCACGCCACCGCGACGCTCGCCGAATGCCCCGCCGGCCTCGCCGACCCGGCTCGCGGGATGTCGCTGCGCTCGGAGCCCGGCGCGGGCGCACAGAAGCGGGCCGTCCGGGAGTTCTCCGCGACCGGACGCGTGTGGCTGGAGCGGGCCGGTGCGCCGCTCCCGCTGGACGACATCGTGCTCGAACGGTTCGCGATCGCCGCCGCGGTCCTGCTGGAGCACGCGCGGGACGAGCCGGACGACGCCGCGCTGGTGGAGCTGGTGCTGTCGGCGGACGCCGCGGAGGTCGACCGGTCCCGCGCCCTGCGGACGCTGCGGTTCGAGCCGGCCGCCCCGCTGCACGTGCTGGCCATCGCCGGCACCGACGTGCCGGCGGTGCTCGCCGTCCTCGGCCCGGACGCTCGGGCCGCCTCGCCCGGACGCGTGCACGCCGTCCTGACCCGCGAGGCGCCGGACGAGCTGGAGCGGCGGCCGCCGCACGGGGCGCGGATCGGGGTGGGGCCCGCACTGCCCGGCATCGAGGCGCCGGAGGCGTGGCGGCGGGCGCGGGCCGCGCTGCGCTTCACCGCGCTCGGCGACGGGCTGCCGGCGGTAGTACGCCACGACCGGCTCGGCGGGCTCGCCGCGGTCGCCGCGCGGCTGCGTCCCGCGGACATCGCCGAGGTCGCGGACGTAACGGCGCTGGACCGGCTCGCCGCCGAACCGCACGGCGACGACGTCCTGGAGGTGCTGGGCGCGTTCTGCGCGACGGGATCGACCCGGAAGGCCGCCGCCCGCGTGCACCGGCACCACAGCACGATCGCCGCGCGGCTGGCACAGGCGGAGCGCCGCCTCGGGTTCTCCTTCCAGGCGCCCGGTGGCCGGTTGCGGCTGGAGCTGGCGCTGCTGCTGCGCCACCTGCGGGACGAACCCGCCTGAGTCCCGGTTAACCGATCTGTGTCCTGACTTTTCTTGCCATATTGATCACCCGTAGGCAGCCTCTGCTGGTATGAGAGACGCCCGCCTGACCGTCCTCGCCCCGGTTCGCCTGTCCCCGCCGCCGAGAGACGGGGGGTGTGCATGAGCTTCTCCGACTACCTGGCCGACCGGTGGCCGACGATCGCCCGGCAGATGGCCGAGCACGCCGAGGTGGTGCTGATCGCGGTCGGCATCGCGGCGGTGATCGGGATCGGTCTCGGCATCGCCGTGGAGGGCCGGCCGCGGGTGAGCCGGCTCGCGCTCGGCGTCACCGGCACGATGCTGACCGTCCCGTCGCTGGCGCTGTTCGGGCTGCTGATCCCGCTGTTCGGGCTGGGCCTCGCGCCGACGATCACCGCGCTGGTGCTGTACGCGGTGTTCCCGATCCTGCGCAACACGATCACCGGGCTGGAGTCGGTGCCGGGCGCGGTCGAGGAGGCCGCCCGCGGGATGGGGATGGGCCGGGCGAGCCGGATGCTGCGGATCCGGCTCCCGCTGGCCTGGCCGGTCGTGCTCACCGGCGTCCGGGTCGCCACGATCATGACGGTCGCGATCGCGGCGATCGCCGCCGCCGTCGCCGGTCCCGGCCTCGGTGAGCTGATCTTCGGCGGGCTGTCGCGGATCGGCGGCGCGAACGCGCTGAACGACACGCTCGCGGGCACGCTCGGCGTCGCGCTGCTGGCGCTCGCCCTGGACCTGATGTTCGCCGTCGTCGCGCGGCTGACCACACCGAGGGGCGTGCGATGAAGGAGATGATCAGGCTCGACGGGGTCACCAAGCGCTACCCGGGCCAGGCCGCGCCGGCCGTGGACGGCCTGACGCTGAGCGTCCGCGAAGGCGAGATCGTGGTGCTGCTCGGGCCGTCGGGCTGCGGCAAGACGACCACGCTGCGGCTCATCAACCGGCTGATCGAGCCGACCGAGGGGCGGATCCTCCTCGACGGCGAAGACGTCACCCGCGCCGACCCCGACCGCCTCCGCCGCCGCATCGGCTACGTCATCCAGCAGGTCGGGCTGTTCCCGCACATGACGATCGCCGCGAACATCGGGCTCATCCCGCGCACGCTCGGCTGGGACAAGAAGCGCGTCCGGGCCCGCGTCGACGAGCTGCTCGACATGGTCGGCCTCGACCCGGGGACGTTCCGGGGCCGCTACCCCAAGGAGCTGTCGGGCGGGCAGCAGCAGCGCGTCGGGGTGGCCCGCGCGCTCGCCGCCGACCCGCCCGCGATGCTCATGGACGAGCCGTTCGGCGCGATCGACCCCATCACCCGGGAGCGGCTGCAGGACGCCTTCCTGGAGCTGCAGGCGCGGATCGGCAAGACGATCGTGCTGGTCACGCACGACCTGACCGAGGCGCTCAAGCTCGGCGACCGGATCGCGCTGCTGGGCGAGCACGGCCGCCTGGTGCAGTACGACACGCCCGCGGCGATCCTCGGCGAGCCCGCCGACGAGTTCGTGGCGTCGTTCGTCGGGTCGGGCGCCGCGATGCGGCGGCTCCGGCTGGTCGAGGTCGGGTCCATCGAGCTGGTGCCGGTCGAGGCGGTCGGCGCCGTCTCCACGAGCGTGCGGGCGGACCAGAGCCTGTACGAGGCGCTCGACGCGATGCTGCGGCACGGGGACGAGGGCGCGGTCGTCCTGGACGAGGACGGCCGCCCCGCCGGGGCGGTCTCCTGGTCCACGATCGTCCGCGAAACCCCGCGAACAGGCGAAACCCCCCAAGCCGCCGCGATACCGGGAGCCGATGAGCCCCGGCGATCCGGCGAGGCATCAGGAACTGGCGGGGCCTCGGGCACCGACGCGCCCGCGGGAGCCGGCGAGGCATCGGCGGCTGGGGCGTCGCTGACGGAGGCGCCTAACGGGGAGGGCGGGCGGCGGTGAGCGTCACGACGATGCTCGACGAGCGGGCGGACGAGCCCGGCGGGCGCGGCGCGGCCCGCGCGGCGGGACGCTCGGCCGCCGGTGTGATCGCGACGCCGGTCGTCCTCGTCCTCGCGGTCGTCGCGCTCTTCGCCTACCTGCACGGGCGGCATCTGGACGCGATTGAGCGGCGGTCGGTCAACCGGGACGTGATCGTCCAGCGGTTCGTCGAGCACATCGAGCTGGTGGCGGTGTCGACGGCCCTCGTCCTCGCGATCGCGATCCCGCTCGGCGTGCTGCTGACCCGGCCGGGGATGCGCGTGTTGGCCGCGCCGTTCCTCGCGCTGGCGAACATCGGGCAGGCCGTCCCGTCCATCGGGGTGCTGGTGCTGCTCGCCGTCACGGTCGGCATCGGCTTCCAGAAGGCCGTGATCGCGCTCATCCTGGTGTCCGCGCTGCCCGTGCTGCGCAACACCATGGTCGGCCTGCAGGGCGTGGACCGCGCGCTGATCGACGCCGGGCGCGGCATCGGGCTGTCCCGGACGGCCGTGCTGCTGCGCGTGGAGCTGCCGCTGGCCGTGCCGGTGATCCTCGCCAGCGTCCGGGTCGCGGTCATCCTCAACGTGGGGAGCGCGACGCTGGCCGCGTTCACCAACGCCGGCGGCCTCGGCGACCTCATCAACACCGGCATCGCGCTGAACCGGACCCCGATCCTGCTCACCGGCAGCGTCCTGACCGCCGTCCTCGCGATGGCGGCGGACTGGCTCATCGGCATTGTCGAGCACTACCTGCGCCCGCACGGCATCTGAATCCCTCGAGGAGAGTCACCATGCGCCTGCTCCCCATCGTCGCCTCCGTCGCCGCCGTCGGCCTGACCGCCGGGTGCTTCAGCTCGTCCGGCACCGACGCCGACGCGGGCAGCCTCGCGAAGGGCAACTCGCTGAAGGGGGCCACCCTCACCGTCGGCGGCAAGGAGTTCACCGAGCAACTCGTCCTCTGCCAGATCACCGCACTGGCGCTGCGGTCGGCGGGCGCGACCGTCAAGGAGAAGTGCGGACTGCAGGGCAGCAACACCACGCGCGCCGCGCTGACGTCCGGCAGCATCGACATGTACTGGGAGTACACCGGCACCGCCTGGATCAACTATCTGAAGAACACCAAGCCGCTCAACAATGCCGGCGAGCAGTACCAGGCCGTCGCGCAGCAGGACCTCGGCAAGAACCACGTGAAGTGGCTGGCCGCCGCGCCCGCCAACAACACCTACGCCATCGCCGTCAAGACGACGACGATGCAGCAGCTCGGCATCAAGAGCCTCTCCGACTACGCCAAGCTCGCGCACACCGACCCTGCCAAGGCGTCCACGTGCGTTGCGAGCGAGTTCGCCGGGCGCAGCGACGGATGGCCCGGCCTGCAGAAGGCGTACGGGTTCACGGTGCCGAAGTCGTCGGTCGCGACCCTCGCCGAAGGCGCCATCTACGACGCCATCGGGAAGGGGAAGCCGTGCAACTTCGGTGAGGTCGCCACCACCGACGGCCGTATCAAGGCGCTCGGCCTCACCTCGATCCCCGACGACAAGAAGTTCTTCCCCGTATACAACCCCGCGCTGACGCTGCGCGATTCGGTCTACAAGGACCACCCGGCCATCGAGAAGATCCTGAATCCGGTCGCCGCGGTGCTCAGCGACTCCGTCCTGCAGACGCTCAACGGCGAGGTCGACATCAAGGGCAAGGAGCCCACGGACGTCGCCCAGACCTGGCTCCAGTCGAAGGGCTTCATCGGCAAGTAGGCCGCCGGGAGACTCTGCCAAGCGAAGGCCGGCCGGGCTGTCGGGGTTCGCCGTTCCGCGCGGGCGTCCCCCGGGCAGGACTCCAGGGTGGCCGAGTCAGCGGGACCGCAAGGGAGGCGCCTGGGATGAAACCGTTCGCGTCGTCGGCCGATCTGACGGACAAGGAGCGGAGCCTGGAGGTGCTCGCGGACGGGGTGTACGCGCTGACGGCGGAGGGGGATCCGAACGTCGGCGCGGTCGAGGGCGAGGATTTCGTCGTGTGCTTCGAGGCGCTGGCGACGCCGGTCGCGGCGCGCGAGTGGCTGTCGATCCTGCGCGAGCACACCGACAAGCCCGTCCGCTATCTGGTGTTGTCGCATTACCACGCGGTGCGGGTGCTGGGCGCGAGCGCGTTCGGCGCGGACGTGATCGTGGCGCACGAGAAGACGCGCGAGCTGGTCGCCGAGCGCGGGAGGCAGGACTGGGAGTCGGAGTTGGGGCGGATGCCGCGGCTGTTCAGGGAGCCGGAGTCGATCCCGGGCCTGACGTGGCCGACCGCGACGTTCAGCGACCGGTTCACCATCCAGCTGGGCGGCGACCGGGGCGAGCTGGTGCTGCGGTACTGCGGGCGCGGGCACACCGAGGGCGACATCGTGGCGTGGCTGCCGAGGCAGAAGGTGCTGTTCGCCGGTGATCTGGTGGAGGCGCAGGCGGCGCTGTACACCGGGGACGCCTTCCACCGCGAGTGGGCGTCGGGGACGCTGGACCGGGTGGCGGCGCTGCGCGCTGAGGCGCTGGTGGGCGGACGCGGCGGGGTGGCGGCCGGCCGGGAGGCGGTGGACGCGGCGATCGGGCAGACCCGGCACTTCCTGCGGGTGATGATCCGTGAGGTGACGGCCGTGCAGGGGCGCGTCGGGACGCTGAAGGAGGCGTTCGAGGCGGTCCACGCGGAGCTGGAGCCGGAGTACGGGCGGTGGCCGATCTTCGAGCACTGCCTGCCGTTCGACGTGTCCCGGCTGTGGGACGAGCTGTCCGGCATCGGGCGTCCCGCCATCTGGACCGCCGAGCGCGACCGGGCCGTCTGGGATGAGCTCCAGGGCTGACGCCGGACCCGCCGAGCCGGTCGTCGTGGCCGGCGCCGGGCCGGTGGGGCTGGTCGCCGCGCTGCTGCTGGCGCGGTCGGGCGTGCCCGCGACCGTCCTGGAGGCCGCGGACCGCTGCGAACCGATCGGGTCCAAGGCGATCTGCTTCCAGCGCGACGTCCTGGACGTGCTGGACCGTGCCGGCTGCGCGGAGCGGATGATCGCGCGCGGGGTCACCTGGACGACGGGCCGGACCTACTACCGCGGCACCGAACTGTTCGCGGTGACGTTCCCGGACTCGGGGCGCAGCGACGTCCCGCCGTGGATCAACATCTCGCAGGCCGAGGTCGAGCGGTACCTGCGCGAGCTGGCGGACGCCGAACCGCTGGTGGACGTCCGGTACGGGCACCGCGTCACCGGCCTCCACCAGGACGCCGACGGCGTCCAGGTCCGCGCGAACGGCCCGGACGGCGAGATCACCGTCGCCGGAAGCCACCTGGTCGGGGCGGACGGGCCGCACAGCGCGGTCCGCCGGCTGCTCGGCGTCCGGTTCCCCGGCCGCTCGTTCGACGACCGGTTCCTGATCTGCGACATCCGCGCCGACCTGCCGTTCCCGAACGAGCGCCGGTTCTACTTCGACCCCGAATGGAACCCCGGACGGCAGGTCCTGGTGCACCAGTGCCCCGACCGGACCTGGCGGATCGACTGGCAGATGCCCGCGGGCTACGACTTCGAGGCCGAGCGCGCCTCCGGGGCGCTGGACGACCGCATCCGGAAGATCACCGGGGACGCCCCCTACGAGATCGTGTGGGCGTCGGTGTACCGGTTCCACCAGCGGTGCGCCGAGACGTTCCACCGCGACCGGGTGCTCCTGGCGGGGGATGCGGCCCACCTGTACGCGCCGTTCGGGGCGCGCGGGCTGAACTCCGGCGTGCAGGACGCCGAGAACCTCGCCTGGAAGATCGCGTTCGTCCGCCGCGGCCACGGCTCCGAGCGCCTGCTCGCGAGCTACGACGCCGAACGGCGCGCGGCGGCGCACGAGAACCCGGCGGTGACGACCCGCACCATGGAGTTCCTCGTCCCGCAGACCCCCGAGGAGAGGGGCCAGCGGCTGACCACGCTGGAGGCCGCGCTCACCGATCCGGCCGCCCGCACCCTGATCGACTCGGGGAGGCTCGCCGAACCGTACTGGTACCTGGACTCGCCGCTGACCACCCCGTCCGGGCCGGTCGACGGGTTCCCGCGTGCCGCCGGGGCCGTCCGGCCGCCGCTGCCCGGCGTCCTCTGCCCCGACGGCCCCTGCGTCGTCGACGGACGCGAGACCCGGCTGCGCCGCCTGTTCGGCACCGGGTTCGTCGCCTTGGCCGCTGGCGGGGAGCGGTGCGCCCGGATCCGGGAGCCGGCGGCCGGCGTCCCCGTCGCGGTCCACGCCCTGGACGTGATCGACACCACCGGGGTCCTGCGCACGGCGCTGGACGCCGGTCCCGACACCGTCCACCTCGTCCGGCCGGACGGCCATCTCGCCGCCGTGCTGCCGTCCTTCGACCCGGGCGCGTTCGCCGCCGCGCTGCGCCGGGCCTGCGGCCGCGCCTGACCGCGCCCGCCCCACCACCTGGGACTGAACGGGAAAAAGGGATGGGAGTTTCACAGGCGCCGGGTCCATTCGGTAACCTCGGAACCGGGCCGAGAGGCGCTGCAACGGACGCGCGCGTCCGCCACGCTCGGCTCGCAGACCGGTACACGCAAGGGCGCCTCCCAACGACACGGGAGGTGGCTGGTGGGCAGGACCGAAGAGCTGCGCGGGCTTCTGGGCGAGCGGGTCGTGGTGCTCGACGGGGCGTGGGGCACGATGCTCCAGGGCGCCGGGCTCACCCCCGACGACTACCGCGGCGACCGCATCGGCGGCGACCACGAGAAGGACGTCACCGGCGACCCCGACCTGCTGAACCTCACCCGCCCGGACGTGATCCTGGACGTCCACCGGCAGTACCTGGACGCCGGCGCCGACATCACCACGACCAACACCTTCACCGCGACCAGCATCGGCCAGGCCGACTACGGGCTGGAGGGCCTGGTCCGCGAGATGAACGTGCAGGGCGCCCGCCTCGCCCGGCAGGCCGCCGACGCGTACGGGAACCGGTTCGTCGCCGGGTCCGTCGGCCCCCTCAACGTGACCCTGTCGCTGTCGCCCCGGGTCGAGGACCCGGCCTACCGCGCGGTCACGTTCGACCAGGTCAAGGCCTCCTACGCGGAGCAGATCGCGGGCCTGGCCGAGGGTGGCGTCGACCTGCTGCTGATCGAGACGATCTTCGACACCCTCAACGCGAAGGCCGCGATCGCCGCGGCCCGCGAGGTCGCCCCCGAACTGCCGCTGTGGATCTCCGTCACGATCGTCGACCTGTCCGGCCGGACGCTGTCCGGGCAGACCGTCGAGGCGTTCTGGCGGTCGATCGAGCACGCCGAGCCGCTGGTCGTCGGCGTGAACTGCTCGCTGGGCGCCGAGGAGATGCGCCCGCACGTGGAGGAGCTCGCGCGCATCGCCGGCACCTACACCGCCTGCCACCCCAACGCGGGGCTCCCGAACGCGTTCGGCGGCTACGACCAGACGCCGGACGAGATGGGCGTGAAGCTCGGCGACTTCGCCGCGTCCGGCATGGTCAACGCCGTCGGCGGCTGCTGCGGGACGGGCCCGGCGCACATCGCCCGCATCGCCGAGTCGGTCCGCGGCACGGCGCCGCGCGAGGTCGCCGCGCCCGGCAAGGCGACCCGCTACAGCGGCCTGGAGCCGTTCCAGATCGGCCGCGACACCGGCTTCGTCATGATCGGCGAGCGGACGAACGTCACCGGCTCCAAGCGGTTCCGCAAGCTGATCGAGGCGGGCGACCACCAGGCGGCCGTGGACGTGGCGCTGGAGCAGGTGCGCGGCGGCGCGAACCTCCTCGACGTCAACATGGACGCCGACCTGCTCGACAGCGAGCGGGAGATGACGACGTTCCTCAACCTGATCGCGACCGAGCCCGAGGTGGCCCGCATCCCGATCATGGTCGACAGCTCGCGGTGGAGCGTGCTGGAGGCCGGGCTGAAGACCGTCCAGGGCAAGGGCGTCGTCAACTCGATCAGCCTCAAGGAGGGCGAGGAGCCCTTCCTGGAGCAGGCCCGCCGGATCCGCGACTTCGGCGCCGGCGTCGTCGTCATGGCGTTCGACGAGCGGGGCCAGGCCGACACCGCCGACCGCAAGGTGGCGATCTGCGGCCGCGCCTACGACCTGCTCACGCAGAAGGCCGGGTTCGCGGCCGAGGACATCATCTTCGACCCGAACGTGCTCGCCGTCGCGACCGGCATCGCCGAGCACAACGGGTACGCCAGGGCGTTCATCGACGCGCTCCCGCGGATCAAGGAGCGCTGCCCCGGCGCGCGCACCAGCGGCGGCATCTCCAACCTGTCGTTCTCCTTCCGCGGCAACGACATCGTCCGCGAGGCGATGCACTCGGCGTTCCTGTTCCACGCGGTGAAGGCCGGGCTGGACATGGGCATCGTCAACGCTGGCCAGCTCGCCGTCTACGAGGACATCCCCGCCGAGCTGCTCGAACTCGTCGAGGACGTGCTGTTCGACCGGCGCCCGGACGCGACGGACCGGCTCGTGTCGTTCGCCGAGAACGTCAAGGGCAAGGGCACGCAGCGCGAGGTCGACCTGTCCTGGCGGGACGCGCCGGTGGAGCAGCGGCTGTCGCATGCCCTGGTCCACGGGATCGTCGACTTCATCGAGGAGGACACCGAGGAGGCCCGGCAGCAGCTCCCGCGTCCGCTGGACGTGATCGAGGGCCCGCTGATGGACGGGATGAAGATCGTCGGCGACCTGTTCGGCTCCGGCAAGATGTTCCTGCCGCAGGTGGTCAAGAGCGCCCGCGCGATGAAGCGCTCGGTCGCCTACCTGGAGCCGTTCATGGAGGCCGAGAAGGAGAAGGCGCTGGCCGAGGGCCGCGTCGAGGCCGAGCGCGGCCAGGGCAAGATCGTCCTGGCGACGGTCAAGGGCGACGTGCACGACATCGGCAAGAACATCGTCGGCGTCGTCCTCGGCTGCAACAACTACGACGTCATCGACCTCGGCGTGATGGTGCCCGCCGCGAAGATCCTCGACACCGCGATCGCGGAGGGCGCCGACGCCGTCGGGCTGTCCGGGCTGATCACCCCCTCGCTGGACGAGATGGTGTCGGTCGCGACCGAGATGCAGCGCCGCGGGATGAAGCTGCCGCTGCTGATCGGCGGCGCCACCACGTCCCGCCAGCACACCGCGGTGCGGATCGCGCCCGTCTACGACCAGACCACCGTGCATGTGCTGGACGCGTCCCGCGTCGTCGGCGTGGTGTCGAACCTGCTCGACCCCGAGCGCGCGAGCGCGCTGGCGATCTCCAACGCCGAGGAGCAGCAGCGGCTGCGCGAGCAGCACGAGCGCAAGCAGCGCGCCCCGATGCTGACGATCGGGAAGGCCCGCGCGAACCGGGAGGCGGTGTCCTTCGACGACCTCCCCGTCCCCGCCTTCACCGGGGTGCGCACCGTCGAGCCGGACCTGGACGAGCTGCGCGCGATGATCGACTGGCAGTTCTTCTTCCTCGCCTGGGAGCTGAAGGGCAAGTACCCGGCGATCCTCGACCAGCCGGTCGCGCGGGAGCTGTTCGACGACGGCAACGGCCTCCTCGACAAGATCATCGCGGACGGGCTGCTGCGCGCCCGCGGCGCCTACGCGTTCTGGCCCGCGCACTCCGAGGGCGACGACATCGTCCTCGACTCGGGCGAAACCCGCTTCCCGATGCTGCGGCAGCAGACCGCCAAGCCGGAGGGCCGGCCGAACCGGTCCCTGGCCGACTACATCGCCCCGGCCGGCGACCACCTCGGCGGGTTCGCGGTGACCGTGCTCGGCGCTGAGGACCTGGCCGCGCAGTTCGAGGCCGACAACGACGACTACCGGTCGATCATGGTGAAGGCGCTGGCGGACCGGCTCGCCGAGGCGTTCGCCGAGTACGTCCACCTGCAGGCGCGGCGCGACTGGTTCGAGCCGGACGCCGACCCGAAGCTGGAGGACCTGCACGCCGAGCGGTTCCGCGGCATCCGCCCCGCGCTCGGCTACCCGGCGAGCCCCGACCACAGCGAGAAGAAGGACCTGTTCGACCTGCTCGGCGCGGACCGGCTCGGCATGGGGCTGACCGAGTCGTACGCGATGACCCCCGCCGCCAGCGTCAGCGGGCTGATCTTCGCCCACCCGTCCGCGCGGTACTTCACCGTCGGGCGGATCGGCCGCGACCAGACCGAGGACTACGCGGCGCGGCGCGGGCTCGCCCTTCCCGAAATCGAGCGCTGGCTGCGCCCGAATCTCGCCTACGAAACGGAATGAGCTGCGCCGACGGCCGCGGCACTGTCCTGAACCGGCCACTTTTCCGGCCTGCGGGAGCGGCTTTTCTCCCGTAATTGAAAGGAATCCGGAAAGGCCCGCCGATTACCATGGCCGGCGTGTCGGTAGCGCTGGCCGCCCGGGCGGTCCCGAGGCGGTGGAGCACGCCGCGCTGGCTGTGGACGGTGCTCGCCGCGGCCGTCGGGCTGGCGGTGCTGTCCTGGCTCGCGGCGACGGCGGTGCTGGTGGGGAGCCGGTCGGCGGTGTCGTCGGTGCAGGACGGCGGCGCCCCCGCCTACGTCAGCGCCCGCACCGCGCACGCCGCGCTGTCGGACGCCGACCGGGCCGCGTGGCAGAGCTTCCGCTCCGGCGCGGCGCAGCTCATCGGGCCCGGTCAGCAGTTCCGGGACGATCTGACGACGGCCAGCGACAATCTGGCGCATCTCGCCGAACTCGATTTCGGTGGCAACGCCGGGCGCGATCTGCTGCGCGCCGTGAACGCGCAGGTCGTCACCTACCAGGGGCTGGTCGAACAGGCCGACGCCACCTATCGGGAAGGGCTCGAAAAGCTCGGATACGCCTATCTCAGCTACGCCTCCGACATGCTGCACGGCGACGGCGGGCTGCTGTCGCGGATCGACGAGATCGCCCAGCGGGACCTGAACGGCATCTCCGGCGAGCGCCATTCCGTCTGGACCGGCGGCGGCCTCGTGGCCGGTGCCGCCGCGATCGGCGTGGCCCTGCTCGCCGTGCTCGGCTACGCGCAGGTGTCGATGGCGCGGCGGTTCCGGCGGCTGGTCAACCCGCCGCTGGCCGCCGCGTGCGTCGTGCTGGCGGGGCTGATCGTCTGGACGTCCGCGACGTTCCTGCACGTCGACCACGCCTTCGCCGGCGCGTCCGACTCGGGGCTGCCCGCCTTCGACCGGACGATGCGGGCGCAGATCCACAGCGCCGACGCCGGGGCCGGGGCGCTCCGCGCGGGGCGTGCCGCCCCGCAGGACGGCGGCCTGGACATCGTCGCGTCCGACAAGGCGCAGCGCCCCCTGGAGGCGAAACTGTCCGACGCCACCGACACGCGGGGCCTGGACGCCGGGCTGCCGCTGCTCTCCCTGGCGGTGGCGGTCCTCGCCGCGCTCGGCGTGTGGCTCCGCCTCCGCGAGTACAGGAGTTGACCGTGCGACTGCTGGCAGCGCTCCTCCTGCTCTGCGCGTTCACCACCGTGTCCTGCGGCGGAGCCGGGTCCGGCGACAGCGTCACGGTGCTCGGCTCGTGGACGGGCGCCGAGGGCGAGGCGTTCCGGGCGATGCTGTCCGGCTTCGAGAAGAGCAGCGGCATCCACGTCGACTACACCGGGACCCGCGACGCGCGCGCCGTCCTCGCCAGCGAGCTGCACGACGGCACGCCGCCCGACACCGCCGTCCTCGCCAACCCCGGCGACCTGCGCACCTACGCCGCCGCTGGCGAGCTGAAGCCGGTCGCCGGCACCGCGGAGGGCATCGGCGGCGACCTGACGAGCGCCACCGGCCCGGGCGGTGCCCGCCGCCCCTACGGCATCGTCGTCAAGGCGGCCGTGAAGGGCCTGATCTGGTACGACCCGCGCACCCTGCCCGCGCAGACGCGCGGGCGGCTGGCGCAGCCGATCGGGTCGTTCGACGACCTGGCGAAGATCGCGTCCGGTGCCGCGTCCAAGCCCTGGTGCCTCGGGCTCGCCGACACCTCCAACTCCGGCTGGCCGGGCACCGACTGGATCGAGGACGTCCTGCTGCACGAGTCCGGCCCGGCCGTCTACGACCAGTGGGTGGCGGGAACGCTCGCGTGGACCTCCGACCCGGTCCGCAAGGCCTGGCAGAAGTTCGGCTCGATCGTCGCCGGCACCCGCTCCGGCACGGACGCCGTCCTGCTCACCGGATACGGCAAGGCCGGCGCGCCGATGTTCACCAGCCCGCCCGGCTGCCTGTTCGACCACGCGGGATCGTTCATCACCTCCTTCTACGGCCAGAACCCCGGCCGGCCGCAGGCGGGACGCGACTACGACTTCCTGCCGTTCCCGGGCGGGCAGGCGGTGGAGATCGGCGGCGACCTGCTCGGCATGTTCCGCGACACCCCGGCCGCCCGCAAGCTCGTCGCGTACCTGACCACGGCCAAGGCGCAGGAGACGTGGATCGAGCGGCCGGGAAGCGGCGCGTTCTCGCTCAACCGGTCGGTCCCGCCGAAGGACTACCCCGATCCGCTGTCCCGGCGGATCGCGCAGACGCTGGCGAGCGCGACGACGGTGCGCTTCGACGGCTCGGACTCGATGCCGACGGTGATGGCCGCGGCGTTCGACCACGCCGTCCTGGAGTACGTCGCCGACCCGACCCCGCGGCGCCTCGACACGATCCTCGCCTCGCTCGACAAGGTCCGCCGCACGACCCGCTTCGCGAGCTGACGGGCGGGATCACCCGCTGGCGTCGGCCTCCACCAGGGCCAGGGCGAGGCGGCCGAAGCGGTCGGCGACCTCGGCGGCGGCGAGCGGGCCGTCCTCGCGGAACCACACCGACACGCCCGTCGCCATCGTGAGGATGCCGCGCACGGCCTCGGCGGGATAGGGCGTGCCGAACGCGCCGGACGCCACGCCGTCGTCGACGACCCGGTGGAACAACCGCTCGTGCCGGTCGCGCTTGGCGATGAGCAGCGCCCGCTCGCGCTCCTCGATGCTGTGCATCTCGCCGACGCCGAGCACGGCCTCGCGGCGCAGCTCGGTGTGCACGAGGACGTGCTCGCGGACGAGCCGGCGCAGCCGCCGGGCGGGGCCCGGCGGGCCGTCGTCCAGGACGGCCGCGCACCGCTCGATGAGGTGGTCGATGGTCCGGTGCATGATCGCCACGAGCAGGTCGTGCTTGGAGCCGAAGTAGTGGTAGAGCACGGCCGGGCTCATCCCGGCGCGGTCGGCGATGTCGCGGACCGACGTGCCGTTGTAGCCCTTCTCCGACATCGTCTCGACGGCGGCCGCGATGAGGATGCGGGTCCCCGGGGTGTCGGTCGGCAGCGACAGCGCGTCGCTCGACGTGGGCGTGACGTCGGCGGTCGTGCGGTGGGCCGGGGTCCCGCGCCCCCGGGACGCGCGCTGCGGCGCGGCGCCTGCGTCGTCGGCCACGAAGATCCTCCTCTGGATTCCGCCTGCATTCCAACGTACATTCGTTCAATGCCATCCCAGCCGGCTACCGGGAGTGTGACACCGTGACCGCACCCGTCCCCGATCCGCTGGCGGCGCTGACCGCCGCGCACCCGTCCAAGACCGCGCTCATCGAGGGGGACCGGCGGCTGAGCTACGCCGCGTTCAACGCGCTGGTCAACCGCTACGCCAACGTGCTGGTGAGCCTCGGTGTCCGGGCCGGCACCAAGGTCACCTGGTGCGGGCGCAACAGTACCGAGGTCGTCGCGCTGATCGCCGCGCTGCGCAAGGCCGGCGCGGTCGGCGTCCCGCTGAACTACCGGCTGAGCCCGGAGGAGGCGTCCTACGTCGTCGCGAACGCCGACAGCGCGGTGGTGCTGTTCGACGTCGAGCAGGCGCCGCAGCTGGAGCTCGCGGCACGCGAGGTCGAGGGCGTCGGGAGCTGGCTGGCGTTCCGGCGCGGGACCGGGCAGGTGCCGGACTGGGCGTCCGACCTGGACGCGGGCGCCGCGGCGAGCCCGGACACCGAACCGCCGGCCGCCGGCGACGACCCGGCCGCCGGCACCGCGATGTTCTACACGTCCGGGACGACCGGCAAGCCGAAGGGCGTGGTGCGCGGGCAACCCGACCCGGAGATCGTCATCGGCCTGGTCACCGAGATCGGCTACCAGCCCGGCGACGTCTACCTGACGACCGGGCCGCTGTACCACTCCGGCCCGATGAGCTTCATGCTGATCGTCCAGCAGATGGGCGGGACCGTCGTGGTGATGCGCGACTTCGACCCCGAGCGCTGGCTGGAGCTGGTCGAGGAGCACAAGGTGACCGCCACGTTCTCCGCGCCGACCCCGATCCGGCGCGTGCTGGACCTGCCGGACGAGGTGATCGCCGCCCGCGACCTGTCGTCGCTGCGGCGGTTCATCGCCAACGCGGCGCCGTGGCCCTTCGAGCTGAAGCGCCGTTATGTCGAGAAGATCGGTGACGGGTCGCTCTTCGAGGTGTACGGGTCGACGGAGCTGGGCGTGGACACGATCCTGCGGCCCGAGGACCAGATGCGGAAGCCGGGGAGCTGCGGCCGTCCCGCCCCCGGCATCGACATCGCGCTGTTCGACGACAAGGGCGAGCGCGTCGAGGAGCCGCACGTGCCCGGCGACCTGTACGTGCGCAGCAAGGCGACGTTCGACGCCTACTACAAGGCGGACCGCAAGTTCGAGGACGCCAGGCTCGGCGAGTGGCTGACGGTCGGCGACATCGCCTACCGCGACGAGGAGGGCTTCTACTACATCTGCGACCGCCGCACCGACATGATCATCTCGGGCGGGGTGAACATCTACCCGGCCGAGATCGAGGCCGTGCTGACCGCGCACCCCGCGATCGCGGACGCCGCCGTCTTCGGTGTCCCGTCGCAGGAGTGGGGCGAGTCCGTGCACGCCGCGATCGTGCCGCACCCGGGCTCCGAGGCCTCCGACGCGGACCTGGACGTGTTCTGCCGCGAGCACCTCGCGTCCTACAAGGTGCCGCGCGGGTACGACCGGATCGCCGAGGTGCCGCGCAACCCGTCGGGCAAGGCGCTCAAGCGGCAGCTGCGCGACCCGTACTGGGCGTCGCAGGAAACCAAGATCGGCTGAGCGGCGGCGGCTTCCCCGGAAGCCGCCCCCGGTGCCAAGCTGGCCTGAGCAAGCGTTAGGGAGGGTGAGTGGACTTCGAGCTGCCTGCGGAGCTGACCCGGCTCCTGGCCGATCTCGACGCGTTCATCGACCGGGAGATCGCGCCGCTGCAGGCGCAGGACGACAACGAGCGGTTCTTCGACCACCGCCGCGAGTACGCGCGCACCGACTTCGAGAACGGCGGGGTGCCGCGGCCCGAGTGGGAGGAGCTGCTCGGCGAGATGTTCCGGCGCGCCGACGCGGCCGGCTGGCTCCGCTACGGCCTGCCGGAGTCGCTCGGCGGCTCGGACGGCACGAACCTGGACATGGCGGTGATCCGCGAGCACCTCGCGCACCGGGGCCTCGGCCTGCACAACGACCTGCAGAACGAGTCGTCGGTCGTGGGGAACTTCCCGTTCGCGCACATGCTCCTGGAGTTCGGGACGGACGAGCAGAAGGAGGAGTTCATGCAGCCGATGCTCGCCCGCGAGAAGCGCATCGGCTTCGGGCTCACCGAACCGGACCACGGCAGCGACGCGACGTGGATGGAGACCACCGCCGTGCGCGACGGCGGCGACTGGGTCCTCAACGGCGCCAAGCGCTTCAACTCCGGCATGCACTCGGCGACCCACGACGTGGTGTTCGCCCGCACCTCCGGCAAGCCGGGCGACGCGCGGGGCATCACCGCGTTCTTCGTCCCCACCGACGCCCCCGGGTTCTCGGTCGACTTCCACTGGTGGACGCTGAACATGCCCACCGACCACGCCGAGGTGACCATCCGCGACGTGCGGGTCCCGGATTCGGCGGTGTTCGGCGCCGAGGGGGAGGGGCTCGCGGTCGCGCAGACGTTCGTGCACGAGAACCGGATCCGGCAGGCGGCGTCCGGGGTCGGCGCGGGGCAGTACTGCATCGACCGCAGCGTCGCGTACGCGCGGGAGCGGGTGACGTTCGGGCAGCCGCTGGCCACCCGGCAGGCGATCCAGTGGCCGCTGGTGGAGCTGCAGACCGAGGCGGAGATGCTGCGCGGGCTCGTCCGCAAGACGGCCTGGGAGCTGGACCGGCTCCCGCACCTGGAGATCAGCGACAAGGTGTCGATGTGCAACTACCGCGCGAACCGGTTCGTGTGCGAGGCGGCGGACCGGGCGATGCAGGTGCACGGCGGCCTCGGCTACACCCGGCACACCCCGTTCGAGCACATCTACCGGCACCACCGCCGCTACCGGATCACCGAGGGCGCCGAGGAGGTCCAGATGCGCAAGGTCGCCGGCTACCTGTTCGGCTTCGCCGGCCCGAACCGGATCCGTACCGGCGAGGGGAAGGGCTGAGGCCGATGCGGGACGGGCGCGCGGCCGTCCCCGGCCCGCCGGGGATCGACGCCGACCGGGTCGGGGAGTGGCTGGCCTCCCACGTCGAGCGGCTGACCGGGCCGGTCGCGTTCGGACTCGTGTCGGGCGGGCGGTCGAACCTCACCTACCGGGTCACCGACGCCGCCGGCGCCGGCTACGCGCTGCGCCGGCCGCCGATGGGAGGCGTCCTCGAGACCGCGCACGACATGGGCCGGGAATGGCGGTTCATCTCGGCGATGGCCGGGACGGACGTCCCCGTCGCGCAGCCACTGGCCTTCTGTGACGACGCCGCCGTCACCGGCGCGCCCTTCTACGTGATGGGGTTCGTGGACGGGATCGTCCTCGCCGACCGCGACGCCGCCGAAAGGCTGAGCCCCGAGGCGAAGAAGAACGCGTGCGAGAGCCTCGTCCGGGTCCTCGTCGCGTTGCACGCCATCGACCCGCACGAGGCCGGCCTAGGTGACATGGTGCGCCGCACCGGGTTCGCCGAGCGGCAGCTGCGGCGCTGGCGGCACCAGGCGCACGAGTCGGGCGCCGCGTACCTGCCGCTGCTGGACGAGGTGCACGACCTGCTCGCCGCGCGCATCCCGCCGCAGGGCACCGGGATCGTGCACGGCGACTACCGGGCGGGGAACCTCGCGTTCGGCCCGGACGGGACGGTCCTGGCGGTGTTCGACTGGGAGCTGGCGACGTCCGGCGACGCCCTTGCCGACCTCGGCTACCTGCTGTCGACGTGGCAGGAGCCGGACGACCCGGCCGGCGCCGCGCCGCGCGGCCCGACGACCGTGCCGGGCTTCGCCTCCCGCGAGGCGCTCGCCGAGCGGTACGCGCGATTGTCCGGACGCGACGTGTCCGACCTGCCGTACTGGGTGGCGTTCGCGCAGTGGCGGTCGTCGTGCATCGGCGCCGGCGTCCAGGCCCGCTACCTGGCCGGGCACATGGCCGACGACGGCTACCTGGCGGAGGCCCGCGAGCGGGCGTCCCTGGGCGTCGAGCTGGCCGAGAAGGCCCGCGCGGGCCTGCGCGCGCAGGAGATTCGATGAGCGGAGGCAGCGAGATGACAGAGGACTACCGCGCGCGGGTGCGCGCATGGCTGGCCGGCAACGCCCCCGGCCCGGTCGCCGGCCTGCCGCCCGCCGAGCAGCTGAGCGAGGCCAAGCGGTTCCAGGCGGCGCTGTACGCGGCGGGGTTCGCCGGCATCGCCTGGCCGGAGGAGGCGGGCGGGCAGGGCCTCGGCACGGCCGAGCAGCAGGTCTTCGCCGAGGAGGCCGCCGCGTACGAGCTGCCCACCTACCCCTTCATCGTCAACATGGGCATGTGCGGGCCGACCCTGGTCGACCTCGGCACGCCCGAGCAGAAGCGCCGCCACCTGCCGAAGCTGCTGAGCGGCGAGGAGATCTGGTGCCAGCTGTTCTCCGAGCCGGGCGCCGGCTCGGACGTGGCGAGCCTGCAGGCGAGGGCCGTCCGCGACGAGGACGGCTGGGTGGTGAACGGGCAGAAGGTGTGGACGACCAACGCCCAGTGGGCCGACTTCGGCGCCCTGCTCGCCCGCACCGACCCCGACGTGCCGAAGCACGCGGGCCTCACGATGTTCATCGTGGACATGCACGCGCCGGGCGTGACCGTCCGGCCGCTGAAGGACATGTCCGGCAAGGCGCCGTTCAACGAGGTCTACCTCGACGACGTGCGGATCCCCGCGGACGCCGTCATCGGGGAGGTCGGCCGGGGCTGGCAGGCGGCGATCACCATGCTCGGGCACGAGCGGGTGTCGATCGGCTCGGCCCGCCCATCCCGGGGCAGCGCGCTGGGCTTCGAGGCGGTGCTCGGCCTGGCCCGCCGGCAGGGCGTCACCGACGTCCCGGCGCACCGCGAGCGGCTCGCCGGGCTGTACGCGCACGAGCGCGCCCTGGAGCTGTTCAACGCGCGGATGCGGCAGGAGATCCAGGCGGGTCATCCGCCGGGCGCGCGGGGCTCGGTCGCCAAGCTCGCCGGCGCCCTCCAGCTGCGCCGTGCGATCGAGGCCGCCGGGGAGCTGGCCGGCGCCGGCGCGATCGCGTGGGAGCCCGGCGACCGGCACGGCGACGACCTCGCGCTCGGCATCAACTCCGCGCCCGCGTCGAGCATCGCGGGCGGCACCAACGAGGTGCAGCGCAGCATCATCGGCGAGCGGATCCTCGGGCTGCCGAAGGAGCCGCAGGTGGACCGGGACGTCCCGTTCCGCGAACTGAAGGTCGGCACGCAGCGGACGGAGGACGCCCGATGAGGCTCGTACTGGACCCCGAGCAGGAGGAGCTGCGGGCGACCGTCCGCAAGGTCCTCGCCGACCGGGCGCCGGGCGCGGCGGTCCGCGACGCGATGGACTCCGCGGACGGGTTCGACCGCGCGCTGTGGCGCACCCTCGGCGACCTCGGCGTCCTCGGCCTGGTCGTGCCGGAGGCGTTCGGCGGCGCGGGCGCGGGCAACGTGGAGCGCGCCGTGGTCCTGGAGGAGCTCGGCGCCGCCCTGACACCGTCGCCGTTCCTGGCCTCGGCGGTGCTCGCCACCGACGTGCTGCTCGCCCTCGACGACGTCGGCGCCGGCGGCGACCGCCTGCCGAGGCTGGCCGCCGGCGACCTGATCGGGACGGTCGCCGCCGCGGAGGACGGCATCTGGGACCTCGCGGGCGGCGCCACCACGGCGGCCGAGCGCGACGGCCGCTGGGAGCTGACCGGCACCAAGGGCCCGGTCCTCGCGGGCGACTCCGCCGACCTGGTCCTGGTCTACGCGCGGACCTCCGGCGGGCCCGGCTGGTTCGCGGTGGAGGGCGGCGCGTCCGGTGTCACCCGGACGACCCTGACCGGCCTCGACCCGACCCGGCGGCTCGCCAGGATCACCTTCGCCGGCACTTCCGCCCACCGGCTGGTCTGCGCCGACCCCGGCGCCGCGCTGGAGACCGTCACCGGGCGCGCCGCCGTCGCGCTCGCCGCCGAGCAGGTCGGCGGGATGCGGCGGGCGATGGAGCTGACCGTCGACTACGCGAAGGCGCGGGTGCAGTTCGGCCGCCCCATCGGCTCCTACCAGGCCGTCAAGCATGGCTGCGCCGACATGTACAGCGCCTGGGAGCTCGCCCAGTCCGTCCTGCGCTACGCCGCCTGGACCGCCGACCACGACGTGGCCGAACTGCCGACCGCCGCCGCGCTCGCGCAGACCTACATCGGACCCGCCTACTTCCGGACGGCGACGGACATGGTCCAGTTCCACGGAGGCGTCGGCTACACCTGGGAGCACGACGCGCATCTCTACTACAAGCGCGCCAAGAGTTCCGAGCTGCTGTTCGGCCCTCCGAGCGCGCACCGCGCCCGCCTCGCCGACCAGCTCCAGATCTAACGCCCTTCGAGGACGGCGCGGGCGGCGTTGTGGCCGGGGATGCCGCTCACGCCGCCGCCGCGGCGGGCGCCCGCGCCGCACAGCAACAGGCGCGGGTGGGCCGTCTCGACTCCCCAGCGGTCTGCGATCTCCTCCGCGTAGGGCCAGGCGAGATCGCGGTGGAAGATGTGGCCGCCGGGCAGGCCCGCGTCGCGTTCGAGGTCGACGGGCGTCTTCACCTCCAGGCACGGCGCGCCGTCCGGTGCGCGGAGCAGGCAGTCCTCGATCGGCTCGGCGAGCACGGAATCGAACGAGGCGAGCGTCGCGCGCAGCGCCTCGTCGCGCGCCCGCGCGGGATCGGAGCGGAACAGCCGGGCGGGCATGTGCAGGCCGAACAGCGTCAGGGTGTGAGCCCCGGACCGGCGCAGATCCGCGCCCAGGATCGACGGGTCCGTCAGGGAGTGGCAGTACACCTCCGCCGGTGGGAGGTCCGGGATCGTCCCGGCCGCCGCCTGCGCGTGGGCGGCGGCGAGCTGGTCGCGCCCCTCGTTGATGTGGAAGGTGCCGCCGAACGCCTCCTCGGGACGGACCGACGGGTCGCGCAGCCGGGGCAGCCGGGCGAGGACCATGTTCACCTTCAGCTGCGAGCCCTCCGGCGGATCGTGCGGGGTCTCGCCGAGGAGCCGGGACAGCACCGCCGGGGGCAGCGCGGCGAGGATCCGGCGCCCGGTGACCGTGTGCTCGGCGCCGTCCTCGCCGCGGAAGGTCACCTCCCCGGAGGACGGGTCGATCGCGAGCACGTCCATGCCGGTGCGCAGCTCCGCGCCCGCCGCCCGCGCCGTGGCGGCGAGCGCCTCCGTCACCGCGCCCATCCCGCCGACCGGCACGTTCCACTCGCCGGTGCCGTTCCCGATCACGTGGTACAGCAGGCAGCGGTTCGCGAGCAGGGACGGGTCCGCCGGATCGGCGAACGTGCCGATCAGCGCGTCGGTCAGCACGATCCCGCGCACCACGTCGTGGTGGAACAGATCGTCCACCGCCACGCCGATCGGACGCCCGAAGAACAGCCGCCACGCCTCCTCGGAGCCGACCGCCGCGCGCGTGGCGCCGCGGTCGCGCAGCGGCTCCAGCAAGGTCGGCGCGACCCGCTGCGCGACGTGCCCGGCCAGGCCGTAGAACCGCCGCCATGCGGTGAGGTCGCGGTCGTCGCCGGTGACGGACGCGAACGACGCGGCGGTGCGGGCGTCGTCGGCGTTGTCGACCAGCACGCCCGTACCTCCGGACGGCGTGTACGACGCGAACCGGCGCCGCCGCAGCTCGACCGGCAGGCCCAGATCCCGCATGATCTTCGTCGGCAGCAGGCTGACCAGGTAGGAGTACCGCGAGACCCGCGCCTCCACGCCGGGGAAGGGCCGCGCCGAGACGGCCAGCCCCCCGAGGCCGGGGAGCCGTTCCAGCACCAGCACCCGGCGGCCGGCCCGCGCGAGATAGGCGGCGGCGACCAGCCCGTTGTGGCCGCCGCCGGCGATGACGACGTCGTAGGCGGTCATACGCGGCGCTGGTCCTGGCCGGTGTCGGCGGGATCCGCCGACATGGACAGCAGAGTGAGGGCGTCGTGGTCGGGCGTGCCGGGCGGGGCCTGGTAGACCGCGAGGCGCACGCCGGTGTCGCTGACCCGCAGCACCTCGTAGTCGAGGGTCATGTCCCCGGCGACAGGGTGGCGGAAGGACTTCTTCTCGCTGCGCCGGTCCCGCACGTCGTAGCGGTTCCAGAGGCGGGCGAACTCCGCGCTCCGCGCGATGAGCTCGTCCACCAGGGGGTCGAGACCCGGTGCCTGCGGGTCGGCGGCCAGGACGCCGCGCAGGTTCGCGACGCACCGGCGGGCCGAATGGTCCCAGTCGGGGAAAAGGCCGCGGGCCGCCGGATGCAGGAACACGTACCGGATGGTGTTGCGGCGGTCCTCCGGCCAGTCGGTGAGGCCCGCGAACAGCGCGAACGCCTCCGGGTTGCCCGCCAGGACGTCGCTGGTGGCGGTCAGCGCGTACGCGGGGCACGGGCGGAGGTTGTCCAGCAGCAGCCGGATCGCGGGACGGACGGCCGGGGCGTCGCGGCGCCGTGCCGGGAACGTGCGGTGCGCCGCGTGGTTGGCGAGCGCGTACAGGTGGGCGTGCTCCTCCTCGTCCAGCCTCAGCGCGCGGGCGAGGGCGTCGAGCACGGCGTTGCTCGGGTTGGTCTCCTTGCCCTGTTCCAGCCGGATGTAGTAGTCGATGCTCACCCCGGACAGCGCGGCCAGCTCCTCGCGCCGCAGCCCGGGGATGCGGCGGAGGCCCGTCCCCTCGGGGAGCCCGACGTCGGACGGCCGCAGCCGCCCGCGGCGGGCCCGCAGGAAGCCGCCGAGCCCGTTCGACCTGTCCACCCGTCGAGTCTCGCAGGCGCCGCGGCGGCGTGGGTAGCCCCGTCACTGCCAGGAACAGCGCGCCCTGACGCGGCGCCGCGCCGCTGCGGGAGCCTCGTGGCATCACCGATTCGAGGAGAATGCGATGACCTACGGAGCGTCCTCGACCGCCGCTGACGTGGTCGCCGGCCACGACCTGACCGGCAAGGAGGCGATCGTGACCGGCGGAGCGTCCGGCCTCGGCGCCGAGACCGCCCGCGCCCTGGCCGCGGCGGGCGCGCGCGTCGTGCTGGCAGGCAGGAATCCCGACAACGGGGAGCGGACTGCGGAGCTGCTGCGCAAGGAGACGGGCAACGAGCTGGTCGTGTTCCGGCCGCTCGACCTCGGCTCGCTGCAGTCCGTCAGGCAGTGCACGGAACGGCACGTGGCGACCGGCCGGCCGCTGCACATCCTGGTCGCCAACGCCGGGATCATGGCGACGCCGCTGACCCGCACCGCCGACGGGTTCGAGTCGCAGTTCGGCACCAACCACCTCGGCCACTTCGCGTTCACGACGGGCCTGCTGCCCGCGCTGTGCGCGGCGGGCACGGCGCGGGTGGTGTCGCTGTCGTCGCGCGCGCACCGCCGGAGCGACATCGACTTCGACGACCCCAACTTCGAGCGCCGCCCGTACGACCCGTGGATCGCCTACGGGCAGTCGAAGACGGCCAACGCCCTGTTCGCGGTCGGCCTGACCGCGCGCTTCGCGGGGGAGGGCATCACCTGCAACGCCGTGATGCCGGGCGGCATCATGACGGGGCTGCAACGCCACATGACGCTGGACCGGCTGCAGGAGATGGGCTGGGCGGACGAGTTCGGGAACCCGGTCCAACCGCCCGGTTGGAAGACGCCTGCGCAGGGCGCGGCCACCTCCGTCTGGGCGGCGGTCGCACCGGAGCTGGAAGGCGTGGGAGGCCGGTACCTCGACGATTGCGCGATCGCCGAGCCGTGGACCGGGGACGGCGACCCGCCGAGCGGCCACTACCTGCCCTACGCGCTGGACCCCGAGCACGCCGACCGGCTCTGGACGCTCTCGGAGCGCCTCGTCGCGCCCTGACCCGCCGTCCGCCTCTAGAAGAGGGTCGGGGGCTCGGCCGGGAGGGGGTCGGGGAGCGGTTCGAGTTCGGGGACGAGGGCCCGCACGTCGTCGTGGAAGCGGCGCGCCAGGGGCAGTGCCTCGGCGTTGTCGGGGGTGTGGACGAACACCGTCGGCGAGCGTCCCTCCCGCAGCCAGCCGGCGACCTTCTCCGCCCACGGCCGCCAGCCTTCCACCGTGCGGTCGGTGTCGTCCCGGCCGAGATAGCGGACGACCGGGCGGTCGGTGAGGGCGGGCGCCCGGCGCGGGACGCGCGGCTTCTTCGTCCACGCGTCCCGCTCGGCGTCGCTGGTCGGCGGGCTCCGGAACAGGACGGTGGTGTCGAACGGCACCCACTCCGCCCCGACCTGGCCGAGGACGCGTTCGAGGTCGCGCGCGCAGCGCGGGTCCTCGAAGAACGCGCGGTGCCGGACCTCGGCGGCGTACCGGTGGGCGGGCGGCAGGCGGCGCAGGAACGCCGCGAGCGCGCCGAGGTCGTTCGGGCCGAACGAGCCCGGCAGCTGCACCCAGAGGGCGTGGACGCGCGGGCCGAGCGGCTCGACCGCCGCCAGGAACGACCGCAGGTCCTCGCCGGCGTCCGCGAGCCGGCGCTCATGCGTGATCGTCTTCGGCAGCTTGAGCAGGAAGCGGAAGTCCGGAGCGGTCTGCTGCGCCCACGACCCCACGGTCGCGGGCGTGGGGGTCGCGTAGAACGTCGTGTTGCCCTCGACCGCGTTGCACCACGTCGCGTACGCGCGCAGACGCTCGCCCGCAGAGAGCGGATGAGGCAGGAAACGGCCCTGCCACGGCGTGTGCGCCCACATCGCGCATCCCACATGAAGCCGCATGGACGCGACGCTATCGGAGGCCGGGTGGGCGCCGTCCCGCGCTCCCGGGAGATCGTTCGTCTCGGGCGGAGTGAGAGGGCTGACGACTATAGGGTGCTCGCACAGGGCACGAGCGGAAGGCGGTGGCCGGTGAGCGGTCCCGAGCAGGCGCCGGCGGGGGTCGACACCACCGTCCCCAGCATCGCGCGCATGTACGACTACTACCTGATGGGCAAGGACAACTATCAGGTCGACCGGGACGCGGCGGAGAAGGTCATCGCGGCCAGCAGGGAGAGCGGCGCGGACATCCGGGTCGCGGCCCGCGCGAACCGAGGCTTCCTCGGCCGGGCCGTGCAGGCCGCCGCCGAGGCCGGCGTCCGCCAGTTCATCGACGTCGGCGCGGGGCTGCCCACGCAGGAGAACGTGCATCAGGTGGCACTGCGCTCCGCGCCCGACGCGCGCGTGGTGTACGTCGACAACGACCCCATGGTCCTGGTGCACGCCCGCGCGCTTCTCGCCGGGAATCCGGCCGCCGGAGTCGTCGACGGGGACCTGCGGGACCCGGACAGCGTCCTGGAGCACCCCGACATCGCGTCCCGGATCGACTTCGCAGAACCGGTCGCCGTCGTCTTCTGCGCCGTGCTGCAGTTCGTGCCGGACGACACCGAGGCCGCGGCGATCGTCGGCGCGTTCCGGGAGCGCTGCACCGCGGGCAGCCACCTCATCGTGTCCCACCCCTTCCCCGGCGAGCGGCCGGGAGAGGCGTTCGAGGAGATCGGGCAGGTCTACACCAGGACGCCGTCCGGGTCGTTCACCCTGCGCGGCCGCGCGTCGATCGGGAACCTGCTCACCGGCACCGAGCTCCTGGAGCCCGGGCTGGTCCCGGTGCAGAGCTGGCGGCGGGACGAGACACCGCCCGATTTCACCGTCCCCTCGTACCTGGGCGGCGTCGGCCGCATCGCCTGACCGTCCGGCCCGCGTCCCGCCGGACGCCCGGTGTTCGCGGGAGGGTGCCGCGGCGCTTACGTTCCGATAACCCTCCGCCTCCTACGATCCGGCCAGTGGCCTCATGCGTCCGCCGGTCGGGCCGCCGGTCTTCGGGCCGGGGCGAGGAGGTGGGCCGATTGCTGCCGGATCCGGACGTGACCGTCGTCGTGGTGGCCCGCGACGACCCGCGCCGGCTCGCCCGCGCGGTCCGCTCGGCGCTGGAGCAGTCGCTGCCCGGCGTCGAGGTGGTGATCGTCGGCGAGGCCGGCGGCGGCCCGGCGGCGCGGGCGGTGCCGCGGCTGGTCGCGGGCGCCTCGGACCGGGTGCGGGCGTTCGCCCTGCCGGAGCGGTCGGGCGGCGACGGCCGGGCCCGCAACCTCGGCCTGCGCTACGCCCGCGGCAGGTACGTGATGTTCCTGGACGGCGGCGACACCCTCGACCCGCACGCCTGCAAGACCATGGTGACCGCCGCCGCGCAGGCGGGCGCCGACCTGGTGGCGGGACGCTGCGTCCGGGTGTCCCGCGACGGGGAGCGGACCCGGTTCCCACGGCTGCACCAGGAGCGGCGGCTGCACTGCGGGATCCTGGACGCGCCGGAGCTGCTGGACGACGCGGTGGCCGCCGGCAAGTGCTATCGGCGCGCCTTCCTGGACCGCGAGGGCCTGCGGTTCCTCGATCGGCTGCGCCACGCGGACCTGCTGTTCACCGCCCGCGCCTACGCCGCCGCCAAGGCGATCGTGGTCGTCCCCGACCGCGCCTACAACCGCTTCGCCGGCCCCGGCCCCCTCCCGTGCACCGATCTCGGCGACTTCGCCGACCGGCTGGAGATCCTGCGGCGGACCGGCGCGATGCTGCGCGCCCGGGGCGCGGAGCCGCTCGCGCGGCGCGTGGAGGCGCGGTTCGTCGGCCGTGTGCTGCCGCGCTGCCTGCGCGAGCTGCGCTGCCGCGAACCGGGACACCGGGAGGCGTTCGTCGAGCTGGCCCGGTCCTACCTCGCGGAACTGGACGAGACGCTCGTCGAGGAGGCCGGCCGCATCCCGGCGATCGCCGCGCTGATGGTCCTGGAGGGACGCGCCGACGCGGCGATGGCCGCCGCCGACTACGCGCCGCGCGGGGCCGGGAAGCCCGTGCTGGCGATCGAGCCCGTGGAGCGGGACGGCCGGGTCTACTGGCCGGGCGCCCACCTGAGCACCCCGCTGGGGCGCCGCGTCCTCGATATCACCGACCTGGGCATCGCCACCGCCCCGCTCGGCGCGCTGCGGCTCGGCGGCCGGGTCACCCGGATGTGCCGCGCCGGGCGGGCGCTGCGGGTGTCCGGGACCGTCGTCAATCCACTCGGCCGGATCGGCCCCGGCACCGAACTGGGCGGCGTGCTGGAGATCCGCGACCGGCACCGCGAGGGCCGGGTGTTCGAGGTGCCCGCGACCGTCCGGCTGCGGGACGGCGAGATCACCTGGGAGGCGGTGTTCGTCCCGGAGACCGCGATCCGCCCGACCGGGCTCGCCGACCGGTCATGGGGCCTGTGGCTGCGGCTGGACGCGGGCGCGAGCACCGTCGAGGTGCGGCTGACCTCGGACGGGACCGCGCACCGCGGGCTGGTCCTGCCCGTCCGGCCCCGGCTGACGCGCCTCGCGGGCGACCGGCTGGAGGCCTACGTCGCCGAGACCGGCGAACTCGCGCTGCGCATCGCCGCCGGCGGATGGCCCGCGCGGGCGGCGCTTCCCGCGCTGCGCCGGGCGGCCCGGTCCCGGCTGGGCGGCGCGGCCGGCGGGCGGACCGGGCGGGAGGATCCGGCCGGGGATCCCGTTTCCGGCCCGCCGGCCCGGCCCGCCGTGCGATGATCATGCGGTGCGACACGGTCGCGGCCTCCATCTACGAGCGTGTAGATTTCGGGGACGCCGGACCGGGCGCGGGCCCGGTCCCTGGAAACGGGGGATCCCATGATCGATGCCTTCGGCGCACTGCCCGCGGCGGTGAACCCGCTGGACGCGGGATCCCTGCTGGCGGCCTTCGGCGCCATCGGCATCGCCGTGGTGATGTTCGCCGAGACCGGGCTCCTGATCGGCTTCTTCCTGCCGGGCGACTCGCTGCTGTTCACCGCGGGCCTGCTGTGCACGGCGAGCTCGCACGGCGACACCCGGCTGTCGCTGCCGGCGGTGCTGGCCGCCGCGGCCTTCGGCGCCTTGGCCGGCGCGCAGACGGGCTTCGTCATCGGGCGGCGCGGCGGGCGCGCGCTGCTCGCCCGCAGCCGCAACCGGCACCTGCTGGAAGGGGTGCAGCGCGCGGAGGAGTTCCTCGCCCGGTACGGGCACGGCAAGGCCATCGTGCTGGCCCGGTTCGTCCCCGTCGTCCGGACCGTCCTGAACCCGCTGGCCGGCGCCCTGGACGTGCCGACGCGGGTGTTCACCCTCTGGCAGATCGTCGGCGGGCTGGTGTGGAGCCTCGGCCTGGTGCTGGGCGGCTACCTGCTCGGGTCCTCGATCCCGGACGTGGACAAGTACCTGCTGCCCGCCGTCGCGGTGATCGTCGCGCTGTCCCTCATCCCCGTCGCCCTCGAACTGCTGAAGGCGCGCCGCCGGAGCACGGGCTCCCACGGCCGGACGCCCGGCCCGTCCGACCAGCACGAGCAGCCCAACCAGTACGGCCAGCCCAACCAGTACGGCCAGCCGGGTCAGCCCAACCAGTATGGGCAGCCGGGGCAGCCGGGCCAGTACGGGCAACCCGGCCAGCCAGGGCAGTACGGCCAGCCGGGTCAGCCCGGGCAGCCGGGAGCGGGGCCGCAGGGGCCGCCGCGGCGGCCGGCGGGCTCGCGCGGCGCCCACCGGCGGGCGCGCTGACCATGCGGCGCGTCGTGCCGGAGTCCGCCGAGGGGGCGGGTCCCGCGGGGGGACGCCGATGAGCGGCGGGCGCAGGGCGGCGGGCGCCCTGGAGTCGGAGATCATGAACGTGCTGCAGCGGGCGGCGGAGCCGCTGACCCCCGCCGGCGTGCGGCAGTGCCTCGGCGGCGACCTCGCCTACACCACCGTCGTGACGATCCTGACCCGCATGCACGACAAGGGCCTGCTGGTGCGCGGCAAGTCCGGTCGCGCCTACCGGTACGCGCCGGTGAGCGACGAGCCGGGCCTGGTCGCGCGGCGCATGCACCAGGCCATGGACGGCCGGCCCGACCGCGCCGCCGTCCTCGCGCGGTTCGTGGAGAGCCTGTCCGACAAGGACGAGCGGCTCGTCCGCACGCTGCTCGAAGGCGGGTGAGCGGCGATGGACCCGGACGGCCTGCTGCCCCTGCTGCTGCCCGCCGCGATGGCCCTCGCCGCGCGCCCGCTCTCGGGGCGGCTCCCGCCGCGCACCGCGACCTGGCTGCTCACCGCGACGGCCGTCGTGCTGGCGCTGGCCAGCACCGCGTCGCTGGCCGAGCTGGCGCTGGGCGGGACGCTGCGGCTGCCCGTGATCGCGGCGCTCGGCCACCTGTCCGAGCACGTCCTGCACCGCGACCCGGAGACCAGCCCGGTCGTGGCGACGGTGGCGGGCCCGGCGCTCGCGGCGAGCCTGGCGGCGGCGGGCTGGGCCGCCGTGCGCCAAGCCCGGAGCCTGCTGGCGGGCGCGCGGGCGGCCCGCGCGCTGCCCGGCCGGGGGATCGTCGCGGTGGTCGATGATGACGCGGCGGACGCGTTCGCGCTCCCCGGCCGGCCCGGCCGCGTCGTCGTGTCCACCGGGATGCTGTCGATCCTGGACGAGGCCGAGCGGCGCGTCCTGCTCGCGCACGAGCGCGCCCACCTGTCCGGGCGCCATCACCTCTTCCGCGCGCTGGTGAACGTCGCGGCCGCCGCCAACCCGCTGTTGCTGCCGCTGCGCGGCGCGGTGACGTTCACGACCGAGCGCTGGGCGGACGAGCGGGCCGCCGCCGGAACCGACCGGGAGCGGGTCGCCCGCGCGATCGGCAAGGCCGCCCTCGCGCACAATCGGCGGCCGGGGCTCGGGCATGCCGCGGCCCTCGGCATCGGCCCGGGCCGCGTGTTCGGCCGCCGCCGTCCGGGCCCGGTGCCGCGCCGGGTCGCGGCCCTGCTCGCGCCCCCGCCGCCGCACCGCCGCTGGCTCGTCGCGGCCACTGTCGCCCTGGTCGCCGCGTCCGTCTGGGCGGCCAACGACGGCGCCCTCGACCTGCACCAGGTCATCGAGCACGCCCAGACCCGCTGACACGAGCCGGCTGTCCGCATCCCGCGTCCCGCCGGGCACCGCCACCGCATCCGCCATCGTGCCTCCGTGCGCCGTCGACCGATCGGCACGATCAAGACCCTCTGATCCAGCGGCCGCACCGAAAGACAGACCACGGCGAGTGCTGGCGGGGACACCACAACGGCGCCCCGCCCGCTGCGCCGCCCGCCGCACGGTCCGCCACAGCGCCTTACGCCGGCTCATGCCGCTGCCTCTGCACCGGTGTGTCGGATGCTCGGGGGCCGGGGGCATGGTCAGTGGGGGTTAGGAGGTCGGCTATGGCGGTGATGCCTGCGTGGACGGCGCGTTCGCCGGTGTTGCCGAAGCCGAGTACGAGTTGCAGCGGGGAGTCGGCGCCGTCCGCGCGGCACATGCTCATGCCGTGCAGGCCGACGGCGCGGGCGCGGGCCGCGTCGATCACGGCGGCCTCGCCGCCGGGGACGTCCAGGTGCGCGACGGCGTGGAAGCCGGCGTCCAGGCCCGTCACCCGGACGCCGGGGGCGTGCTCGGCGAGCGCGGCGACCAGCGCGGCCCGGCGCGCCGCGTACACCGCCCGCATCCGGCGCAGGTGCCGGTCGTAGCGGCCGGACTCGATGAGCCGGGCGAGGGCGAGCTGGTCGAGCGCCGGGGAGCCGCGGTCGTTGAGCAGCTTGTGCTCGACGATCGTCGCGGCCAGCGAAGGCGGGGCGAGCAGCCAGCCGATGCGCAGCGCGGGCGCCAGCGACTTGCTCACGGTGCCGATGGAGACGACCCGGTCCGCGGCGAGGCCCTGGAGCGCGCCGACCGGCTCGCGGTCGTAGCGGAACTCGGCGTCGTAGTCGTCCTCGATGATGACGGCGTCCCGCTCGGCCGCCCACGCGATCAGCTCCAGCCGCCGGTGCGGGGCCATGACCACGCCGGTCGGCCACTGGTGCGCCGGCGTGACGACGACGGCGCGGGCCCCGGTGGCGGCGAGCGCCCGCACGTCCACGCCGTGCTCGTCGACGGGCACCGGGACCGCGTCCAGCCCGGCCCAGGCGGCGGCGCCGCTGGTGGAGCGGGGGCCGCCCGGGTCCTCATAGGCGACCGTCCGCACCCCGGCGCGGGCCAGCGCGCTCAGCGCCAGCAGCAGCCCCTGGGCGTGGCCGGAGCAGACGACGATCCGGTCCGGCTCGGCGGCCGCGGCCCGGACGCGCCGCAGGTACCCGGCCAGCACCTCGCGCAGGCCCGCCTCGCCCGCCGGGTCGCCGTAGTCCAGCGAGGCGGTGGGGATCGTCCGGCCCGCCTCGCGGACCGCCCACAGCCAGTCGCCCATCGGGAAGGAGCCGAGGTCCGGCACCCCGGGACGGAAGTCGGCGATCAGCCGGGAGGGCGGGGGAGCGGGCCGCGGCGGTGCGGGCGGGACGGCGGGCGCCGCCCCGGCCGCGACGCGGGTGGCAGAGCCGACCCGGGTGACGAGGTACCCCTCCGCCTGGAGTTGGGCGTAGCAGTCCTGGACCAGGCCGCGCGAGAGCCCCAGCGCGCGGGCCAGTTCCCGCGAGGACGGCAACCGCTCGCCGACCCCCAGCCTGCCGCTCCGGATCGCGTCCCTGACCTGGCGTTCCAGCTGGCCGCGCAGCGGTTCGGCCGACGCCCGGTCCAGCGTCAGCAGCAGATCGGGCGACAAACCGGACCACTCCAGCGGCATGGAAATGGAGCTTATCGGCGATCCGCCCGATCCCTAGCGTGATCGGTATGACGACGACGTACCGCACCGAAGCCCCCGCGATCCCTCTTCCCGCCGCGAGACCGCCGCTGGTGACCCGTCCGCTGCTGCTGCGGTTCGTCTCCATGCTCGGCTCGTCGATCAGCTTCTATCTGCTGCTGTCGGTCGTGCCGCTCTACGCGCAGGGGACGGGCGGAGGCGGCGGCGCGGCGGGCCTGGCGACCGGCGCGCTGATGTTCGCCACCGTGTGCGGCGAACTCGGCACCCCGCGGCTGGTGAGCCGGTACGGATACCGCGTCGCGCTGGGCGGCGGGCTGGTGCTGCTCGGCGCGCCCGCCCTCGTGCTGACCGCGTCGTCGGACATGGCGTGGGTCGTGCTGGTCTGCCTGCTGCGCGGCCTCGGGTTCGCGGTGACGGTGGTCGCCGGCGGCGCCCTCACCGCCGCGCTCATCCCGGACGAGCGGCGCGGCGAGGGCCTGGCGCTCGTCGGCATCGTCGCGGGCGCCCCCGCGCTGGGCGCGCTGCCGCTCGGCGTCTGGTCCGCGCAGCACTTCGGGTACACGCCGGTCGCCGTCGTCGCGGGCCTCGCCGCCCTCGTCGCGGTGGCCTCGGTGCCGGGCCTGCCGGACGGCGAGCGCGGCGCCGGGCGGGCCGTCGGCGTCCTGGCCGGTCTGCGGACGCCGGCGCTGTCGCGTCCCGCCCTCGTCTTCGGCGCGTCCGCGCTGGTGGCCGGGATCATCGTGACGTTCCTGCCGCTGGCGGTCGCGTCCGCGTCCACCGGCGTCGTCGCGATCGCGCTCTTCCTGCAGCCGCTGGCCTCGACCATCGCCCGCGTGGTGGCGGGCCGGCACGGCGACCGGCACGGGCAGGCCGGCCTGGTACCGCCCGGCCTGGTGCTGTCGGCGGCCGGCGTCCTGCTCACCGCGCTCACCCATGACGACCTCGCCGTGATCGCCGGGGTGACGGTGTTCGGCGTCGGGTTCGGGCTGCTGCAGAACGCCACGCTCGCCCTCATGTACGCCCGGGTGCCGCGCTCGTCCTACGGCACGGTCAGCGCACTGTGGAACTTCGCCTACGACGCCGGGATGGGCATCGGCGCCCTCGGCTTCGGGCTCGTCGCCGCGCAGACGGGCTACCCGTGGGCGTTCGCCCTCACCGCGGCGCTGCTGATGGCGGCGCTCCCCGTCGCCCTGCGCGACCTGCGCACCTCCCGCCGGGCCGCGTGCCCGTCCGAATGAGGAATATTGTATTAAGTATCTCAAACGGAGATCCTGAGGAGGACCGGGCGATGACGGAGACGCTGCGGATCGAGGACGACGGCGCGGTGCGGACGCTGGTCTTCGCCCGCCCCCACGCGGCCAACGCCTTCGACGAGGAGCTGTACCACGCGACCGCGCGGGCGCTGCGGGACGCCGCGTCCGACGACGGCGTCTCGGTCGTCCTGCTGACGGGGGAGGGCCGCACCTTCACCGCCGGGACCGACATCAAGGAGATGGCCGACATCGCCCGCGACCACGCCGCCGGGCGCTCGGACCAGGACATGGGCAGCGGGTTCGTCGCGCTCGTGGACGCGCTCACCGCGTTCACCAAGCCGCTCATGGCGGCGGTGAACGGCTCGGGCGTCGGGCTGGGGATCACCATGCTGGGCCACTGCGACGTGGTGCTCATCGCCGAGCACGCGCGGCTGATGGCGCCGTTCGCGACGATGGGCGTCGTGCCCGAGGCCGCCGGGAGCTACCTGCTGCCCGCGCGCATGGGCCACCAGCCGGCCGCGCTCGCGCTGTTCACCGGCGGCTGGGTCACCGCCGAGGAGGCCGTGCGCTGCGGCCTGGCGCTGCGCGCGTGCCCGGCGGAGACGCTGCTGGAGACGTCGCGCGGGATCGCCCGGGAGATCGCGTCCAAACCGCTGGCGTCGCTGGTGGCGACCAAGGAACTGCTGGTCGCCTCCCGGAGGGACGAGGTCCGGCGCGCCCGCGAGCGCGAGGACGCCGCGTTCGCGCGGCTGCTGGGCGACGCGGGCGCGGGCGACCGCATCGCCGCCCAGCTCGGCTGAGCCGCCGGGCGCGTCCGATCACTCCTCGGCGGGCAGGCCGCGCAGCGCCGCGTCGCCGAACAGCGGCTCGAACACCGAGGAGTAGTCGGGCCCCCGGCGCAGGTGGTGGCCGCCGTCCACGTTGATGATCTGCCCGGTGATCCACGAGGAGTCCGGGCCCGCCAGGAACCCGACGGCGGCGGCGATGTCCTCCGGCTCGCCGACCCGCGCGATCGGCATGCAGGACAGGTAGTCCTCCAGCACGGGGCCGGTGTCGGCGATGCCCGCCACCAGCTCCGTGCGGGTCAGCCCCGGCCGGACCCCGTTCACCCGGATGCCCGCGCCGCCCAGCTCGTCGGCCGCCAGCTGGACGAGATGGTCCACGGCCGCCTTCGACACCCCGTACGCGCCGAACCAGCGGTGCGTGTTGGACGAGGCGATCGAGGAGATCGCGACGATCGATCCGCCGCCCGCGCCCGCCATCACGCGCGCCGCGTGCCGGATCGTCAGCATGGTGCCGGTGGCGTTCAGCTCCATCGTCGCGCGCCAGGCGTCGAGGTCGAGCTGCGCGATCGGCCCGATCGAGCTGGATCCGCCGGCGCAGGCCACGACCGCCCGCAGCGGCCCGCGCAGCGCCGCCGCCCGCACGGCCTCCTCGACCTGCGCGTCGTCGGTGACGTCCGCGACGACGTACTCGATGCCGTTGCCGGCCTTGGCGGCGGCCTCGCGCAGCCGGTCCTCGGTGCGCCCGCAGATGGTGACGGCGGCGCCCTGCTCCGCCAGCCGGACGGCGCACGCGAGCCCGATGCCGCTGCCGCCGCCGGTCACCAGCGCCGTCGTCCCGTCGAGGTTTCCCATGTCGTCTCCTTGGGGGATCAGCGGTCGACGGCGGTGGTGCCGCCGTCCACCGTCAGGTGCGTGCCGGTGATGAACGAGGCCTCGTCGCTCATGAGGAAACGGACCGCCGCGGCGACCTCCTCGGGACGGCCGAGCCGCCCGACCGGGGCCTTGGCCTCGAACAGGGGCCGCATCTCCGCCGGAACGTCCCTGCTGAGCAGCGGGGTGTCGATGTACCCGGGGCAGACGGCGTTGACGCGGACGCCGTCGCCGGCGAGCAGGTGCGCGAGCGACCGCGTCAGGCCGAGCAGCCCCGCCTTCGACGCGCAGTAGGACGGGATGAACAGGCTCCCGAGGAACGCCTCGATCGAGGAGATCCCGACGATCGCCGAGCCCTCCTGCGCGCGCAGGTCGTCCAGCAGCGCCTGGGACAGCAGCGCGTGCGCCCGCAGGTTGACGTGCTGGACGGCGTCCCAGCGGGCCTCGTCGAGGTCGCCGACCGCGGCGGGCCCGGAAATCCCCGCGGCGTGCACCAGGCCGCCGATCGGGCCGAGCGCGGCGCGGCTGCGCTCGATCGCGTCCGGGAACGCGGCCGCGCCGGTCACGTCGATGACGACGGGGAGGGCCGCCGTCCCGGTGTCCGCGGTGATCGCTTCGGCGACGCCGGCGGGGTCGGTGCGGTCCCACAGGGCGACCGGGCGGCCGACCTCGGCGAGGGCGCGGGCGCAGGCGGCGCCGATGCCCGAGGCCGCGCCGGTCACGACGACGGCGGTGGTGGGGGAGGCGGGCACCGCCATGGGCAGCTCCGAATACTTGATACTTGATGCAAGTCGGGTTTGAGATTAGCGTGCTTCCGATCCCGCCGACAGTGGCCGGCGGGCCGACCCCGGAGGGTGCGGTGCGTGAACTGCGCGGGAGGGCGGCGGCCGTCACCGGCGCCGGAAGCGGCATCGGGCGCGCGCTCGCCGGCCGGCTGGCGCGCGAGGGCGTGCACCTGGCACTCGCGGACATCGACGCCGAGGCCCTCGCGGAGACCGAGCGCGCCCTCGGCCCCGGCACCACGGTCGTCACGCAGGTCACCGACGTCGGCGACGAGGAGTCCGTGCGGGCGTTCGCCGACCGCGCGTTCGCCGCGCTCGGCGAGGTGCGCCTGCTGTTCAACAACGCGGGCGTCTACATGGGCGGACGCACGTGGACGCGTCCCGCCGCCGACTTCGAATGGACGCTGCGGGTCAACCTCTGGGGCATCCTGCACGGCGTCCGCGCGTTCGTCCCCCGCATGATCGAGCAGGGCGGCGAGGGCCACATCGTCAACACCTGCTCGGTCGCCGGCCTGTTCGTCGGCCCCGGCGCCGCGCCCTACACGGTCTCCAAGTGGGCGGCGTTCGCCGCGACCCTCAGCCTCGCCCAGGAACTGGCGCTGGAGAACTCGCCGCTGCGCGTCTCCGCCCTGTGCCCCGGTGGTGTTCAGACGCGCATCCACGAATCCGAACGGGGCCGTCCGGCCGGCCTGGCGACCGAGCCGGGCGAGGACTCCGCGTTCATGGGCGAGATGATCGCGCAGACCGTCGCGGACGGCATACCCGTGGACAAGGTGGTCGAGGACGTGCTGAGCGCCGTCCGCGAGGAGCGCTTCCTCGTCCTCACCCATCCCGAGTACGAACCGGGCCTCGCCGAGCAGGCGGACGCGCTCGCCACCGGGCGCCTGCCGGGCATGCCCGACTTCGAATGGAAGGGATGACGATGTCGCCGACGAGCAGCGCCGCGCCCAAGGGCATGGACTCGCCGATCGTGCCGAAGATCCTCAAGGTCATGTCACGCCTCAACATCGCGGCCTACCGGGCGACCGGCGGCCGTGTCGGCGGGACGTGGCGGGTGGGCAGCGCCTTCCGCAAGGGCGTCCCGATCTGCCTGCTCACCACCAAGGGACGCAAGACCGGGAAGCCGCGCACCCAGCCGCTGCTGTTCATGCCGGACGGCGACCGCGTCATCATCGTCGCGTCCCAGGGCGGCCTGCCCAAGGATCCCCTCTGGTACCTGAACCTGTGCGCCGACCCGCGGGTGACCGTCCAGGTGCGGCGGGACGCCCGCCGCATGCTCGCCCGCACCGCCACACCCGAAGAACGCGCCGCGCTCTGGCCCCGCCTCGTCGCCGTCTACGCCGACTTCGACAAGTACCAGTCCTGGACGGAGCGCGAGATCCCGGTCGTGATCTGCGAGCCCGCCTGACCACGGAGGCGGCGCTCATACGAGCCCGGACGCTCATACGAGCCCGAGCGTGCCGAGGTCGCGGATCGCGGCGCAGGAACGCGCCGTCATGGTCAGGAACATCCGGTCGCCGCGTTCGGTGCGCGCCCCGTACGCGCATCCAAGGACGGTGATCAGCGGCCCTTGGAGGGCGGCGAACCGGTAGTCGTCGAAGCACTCGTCCAGGTCGTAGCCGTCCACCCCGTAGCCGGTCAGCGCCGCGTGGTAGGCACCGACCAGCGAACGCTCGTGCGTGGCCCGGTCGCCGGGTTCCAGGCCGGTGCCGAGGAAGAAGGCCAGGTCGCGCAGCGGGTGCCCGAGGCTGAGCGTCTGCCAGTCCACCGCCGTCACGCCGCGCTCGGGAGCGGGCGGGAAGATGAGGTTGTCCAGCCGGTAGTCGCCGTGGACGAGGCCGAAGCGCTCGGGACGGCCCGTCACCCACGCGGCGATCGCCTCGGCGGTCTCGCGGAGCGTCCGGACGTCCCGGTCGTCGAGTTCCCCGGCGAACCTCTCGGTGAACGTCTCGACGGCCGGCGCGAAGACCTCGCTCAGCGTGGCCGCGTCGTCCTCGCCCACCGCGCTCAGCCACGGCAGGTCCAGCAGTGTCGGGTCGCACCAGCGCGGGCCGTGCAGCCCCGCCAGGTTCGTGACCGCGTCGGCGGCCTGCTGCGGGGTGCAGCCGGCGATCTGGTCGCCCTGCGTCGCCGGATGCAGGTCCTCCAGCAGCAGGACGAACGTGGTGTTGTCCTCCGACAGGGCGCTGTAGTGGCAGCGAGGCGTCCGCACCGCCACCGTCGGGGCAATGTCCTGGTAGAAGGACACCTCGGCGCGGTACGCGGGCCCGAGGAACGCGCGGGACGCCTCATCCTCGGCGGCCAGCTTCGCGACCAGGCGGCGCGGCACGCCTTCGGCGCCCTCCAGCCGGAGGCGGTAGCACGCGCCGATCTGCCCCGAGCCGACCTTCTCCCACTGCACGCCGGTCACCGGCGCCTGGAAGATCTCGCTGAGCGCGTCCGGAGTGAGCCCGGACGGGCCGTCGATGACGGTCACGGGCTCAGCTCCGCCCGGGGTTGCGCTGGGCGCCGCGGGCGAGCCCCGCGGGCCTGACCTCCCGGTAGGCGGCCACGACGGGCTCGACCTCGGCCGGCGTGACGCCGTGCAGGATCACCCCGTCTGCGCCCGCGTCGAACTGGTCGAGGACGCGCCGCGCGCAGGCCGCCGCGCTTCCGGTCGCGGACGCGGCCAGCCATTCGTCCGGGATGAGCGTCGCGACGTGCTCGAGCTGCTCGGCCGTGCCGATCGCGTCGAACGCGCCGGGGAAGCCGGTGACGAGGTCGTCCGCGCGGAAGCGGGCGAGCGGCGCCGGGTCCCATCCGTTGACGCGGACCAGCAGGTCGCCGTACCCCTGCAGATAGGTGGCGAACCGGCCGACGAGCTTGCGCAGCCGCTGCTCCTCGTCCAGGTGGTCGCCGACCGTGGCGAGGACCGACCAGACCCGGACGCCCGCCGGGTCCCGTCCGGCCTTCTCGGCGCCCCGCCGCACCGCCCGCACCGAACGGCTCAGCGTCTCGTCGGTGAAGAAGGTGTGCAGGACGACGCCGTCCGCCACCGACCCGGCGAACTCCAGCGTCTTCTCGCCCATCACGGTCAGCAGGATCGGGATGTCCTCGTCGAACGAGGCGTCCTGGTTCAGGTAGGGGAAGTCGCCGGCGGGCCCGTGGTGGTCGATGACCGCCTCGCCGCGCCACAGCCGCCGCATGATGCCGATGAAGTCCTCCAGCTGCGCGGACGTGACGCGCGGCAGGCCCATCACGTCGAACAGCAGGTCGAACCCGCGGCCGAGGCCGAGCGCGAAGCGCCCTCCGGTGAGCCGGTGCATCGTCGCCGCGAACGTCGCGGTGACGAGCGGGTGGCGCGTGTTGTGGTTGGTGGCGGCGGTGGCGATGCCGAGGCGCTCGCTCACCGCGCCCGCCGCGCCCGACAGGGTGGCGGCGTCCTTGGTGGCGAAGCGCTCGGACAGGAACACCGAGCCGAGGCCGAGGCGCTCGCCGTCGCGCACCTGGCCGACCAGGTCGCGGGGCGAGGACGCGTGCCCGGCCAGCCCGTAGAAGCCCAGTTCCGGCAGGTCGTCCGCGGCCGCCACGTCAGGCGCCCAGCCGGGCGGACGGGGTGAACCGCACCTTGAACGACTCGTAGCCCGAGACGAAGTTGGCGGACCGGTGGGCCGGCTCGGCGTCGTCGATCGGCTCGATGTCGGGCAGCCGGGCCATCAGCCGCTCGAACATCACCTTGAGCTCCAGCCGGGCGAGGCTGTTGCCGAGGCAGAAGTGCGGGCCGTTGCCGAACGCGATGTGGTCGTTGGGGGCGCGCTCCACGTCGAACCGGAACGGGTCCTCGAACACCTCCTCGTCCCGGTTGGCGGACGGGTAGAGCAGCAGCACCTTGTCGCCCTCGCGTATCGTGCGCCCACGCAGCTCGACGTCGCGGGTCGCGGTCCGGTTCATGTTCTTGATGGGGGAGACCCAGCGCAGCATCTCCTCGACCGCCGTCGGGATCTTCCCGGGATCGTCGATCAGCTTCCGCCGCTGGTCCGGGTGCAGGCACAGCTGGTACATGCCGCCCGAGACGACGTGCCGGGTCGTCTCGTCGCCGCCGATGAGGATCAGCAGCGACTCCTGGAGCAGCGAGTCGAGGTCGAGGTGGTCGCCGTCGATGTCGGCGTGCACCAGGATGCTGAGCAGGTCGTCGCCCGGGTCGGAGCGGCGCCGCTCGACGGCCCGGGTCGCGTACTCGTTGAACCCGTTGAAGGCGTCCGCGGCCTTGACCATCAGCTCCACGTCGTCGCCGCCGGTCAGCGCGCACAGCATGTCGTCCGACCAGGCCAGCAGCGTCTGGCGGTCCTGCGGCGCGAAGCCGAGCGCGTCCCCGATCACGATCAGCGGCAGCTGCGCGGCGATGTCGTGGACGAAGTCGCACTCGCCGTGCTCGCACACCGCGTCGATGATCTCGTCGCAGATCCGCCGCAGGTAGGCCTCCTGCTCGGCGACCCGGCGCGGGGTGAAGCCGGCGCTGACCAGCTTGCGGCGCATCTTGTGCTCCGGGTCGTCCATGTCGATCATCATCGGCATGGCCGCGTTGTCGGGCCGGATCCCGTGCGCGCTGGAGAACGCCTCCGGGGCGCGGGACACCGCCTTGACGTCGGCGTGCTTGGAGATGCCCCACACGCCGCCGTTCCCGTCCCGGTAGACGGGGTCGTTCTCGCGGATCCAGCGCAGTTCCTCGTGGGGGTCGCGGCCCCAGAACTCGCCGCTGACCAGGTTGATCGACTCGTTCATCGTGCTCTCTCCACCAGTGCGCGGGAGGCTGGACGGGCCGGCTCGGCGCGCGGCCCGCGCCCGAGGAAATCGGATGAGACTGCCGTCTCATAATTTCGTAGACTTGATGTTATATACAAGGGGTGAGCCGATCCCCGCGGCCCGACGGGAAGTGATCCATGCCCACCCCCCTCACTCTGGCGTGGCACGGCGACGAGCTGCTCGACGACGGCATGCGCGAGCTGCTGTGCGGTCCCGGCGCGATGTTCGAGCGCCGCGTCGAGGACGTGCTCGGCGTGCCGGCGGAGGTGTTCGCGCAGCGCGCGCCGCACGTTCCCGCCCTGCTCGCCGGCGCCGCCGAGCACACCCCCGACCTCACCTACCTCGCCTTCGCCGACCCCTCTGCCCACGCCGTCACGTTCGCCGAGGCGCATCGGCTCGCCGTCGCGTACGCCCGCGTCCTGTCCGCCCGGTACGGCATCGCGAAGGGCGACCGCGTGGCGGTGTCCGCGCCGAACGGGCTGGAGCACGTCCTGCTGTGGTGGGGGACACTCTCCCTCGGCGCGGTCATGGTCGGGCTGAACGGCTGGTGGACGCCGGGCGAGCTCGACCACGGCATCGGCCTGACCGGGCCGTCGGTGCTGTTCGGCTCGGGGAAGCCGCTGGTGCGCCTGGCGGAGACCCGCGCCGCCGCCGACGGCGTCCCGGTCGTCTCGCTGGACGAGCTGCACGCCGCCGCCGCCGCGCAGGCGGAGGAGCCCGCCACCTCGCCCGGCGCCGTAATCGACGAGGACGATCCCGCGGCGATCATGTTCACCAGCGGGACGACCGGACGCCCGAAGGGCGCGACGATGTCGCACCGCAACTTCGTCCACTTCGGGCTGTTCGGCGGGCTCGGCGGCGCCGTCGACACGCTCACCGGCCCGCCGGGCCGGCGGCAGGTCCCGGACGGCGCGCAGCGCGCCTCGGTCTTCGCCAACCCGCTCTTCCACATCTCGGGCGCCTGCTTCGCGCTCGCGAACGCGCCGCTGTACGGCATCAAGCTCGTGCTGCCGCCACCTGGGCGCTGGGACGAGGAGGCCGCGCTGAGGCTGACCCACGACCACGGGCTGACGCAGTGGACCGGCGTCCCCACCCACTTCTGGCGGATGCTGACCCACCCGAGGTTCGCCGAGTACGACACCTCGCGGGTCACCACGATCGGCAGCGGCGGCGCCACCTTCGCGCCGGAACTGCTGCGGCTGTTCGAGGAGAAGATGCCCGGCGTCGGCATCACCAACGGCTATGGGATGACCGAGACGACCGGGACCGGCACCTTCCTCAACGGCCGCGAGATGGAGGGCCATCCCGCCTCGGTCGGCGCCGCCGCGCCCACCGTCCGGGTGCAGGTCCGCGACGAGGACGGGAATCCGCTGCCCGAGGGGGAGGTCGGACGCGTCCACATCAACGGCGCGGGCGTGTTCCTCGGCTACTGGGGCGACGAGAAGGCGACGGCCGAGGCGCTCACACCGGACCGCTGGTACCGGTCGAGCGACTTCGGCCGGATCGTCGACGGCGTCCTGTACCTGGAGAGCCGGATGCGCGACCTCATCATCCGGGGCGGCGAGAACGTCTACCCGATCGAGATCGAGTACCGGCTCGTGGAGCATCCGGACATCGCCGACGCCTGCGTCATCGGCGTCCCGCACACCGTCCTGGGCCAGGAGGTCAAGGCGGTCGTGGTGCCCCGCGACGGCGCGCGCCCCACCGCGCAGGCGGTACGGGACTGGGTGGCCGCGGGGCTCGCGCCCTTCAAGGTGCCCGCGCACGTCGAGTTCCGCGACGCGCTGCCCTACAACGAGACCGGCAAGGTGATCAAGCGGCTCCTGGAGGAGGCGCCGGCCGCCGGGCGCGACCATGCGATGTGATATCGGCTACAATATATTCTTTGTGCGCCGCGCGCGGAGGTGCGCCGCCCCGGCGGACGTGCCGGACCCGCGGCCGCCGGACACGGGGAGTGCGCGCTGCTAGCTTTGCGTTGCGTGCCGGGCGGCGTCGGGCCGCCCGCCGAGCCTGGGGGTGAGACCGATCCCGCGGAGCCAGGAACCCGAGCTGCGGGGCGCCGGCATGACGGACGCGGCCGACGCGCTGCCGGGGCAGAGCCTGTCCCGGCTGACCAGCGGCGAGCAGGTCCGGCTCTACCTGCGCCGGCTGATCTTCGACGGCGTGCTGCGGCAGGGGCAGCGGGTCCCGCAGGACGCGGTGGCCCGCGCGCTCGGGGTGTCGCGGATCCCCGTCCGCGAGGCGCTGATCGCGCTGGAGCGGGAGGGCTGGATCACGATCATCGCCCACCGCGGGGCGTTCGTGAACGCGCTCGACGAGTCGTCGGTCCGTGACCACTACGAGCTGTACGGGCTGTTCTACGGCTTCGGGGCCCGGCGGGCGGTGGAGCGGCAGGGCGCGGAGCTGGGCGCGCGGCTGGCGGTGCTGCAGAAGGAGATCGCCGCGGCCGGCGATCCGGAGGCGCTGCAAGAACTGACGGCGCGCTTCCACGGCCTCGTCGTGGAGGCCGCGCAGTCGCCGCGGCTGCGCAACATGCTGAAGCAGATGACCGGCATCATCCCCGGCAACGTCTTCGAGCTGGTGCCCGGCGTGCAGGCCGTGGAGAAGCGCGGCACCGCCGCGATCGTCCGCGCCATGAAGAAGGCCGACGCGCAGGCCGCGGAGCGGGAGTACGTCACGATGCTGCGCAACCAGGGCGACCTGTGCGTCAAGCTGTTCCGCGGCCGGGGCATGTTCGAGCAGCCGGACGCGGAGGCGGCGCCCGCCTCGCCGTAAGAACGTCCCGGCGCCTCCCGCCGGGAGGCCGAGCCGTGGCGGGCGCGGCCCGGCCGCCGGCCCGGCGGCATGAGCAACGATGGTTGAGGTGCATGTGACGAACACGTCCGAATCCCCGCATCCCGCGCTGGTGGGCCGCGAAGAGGAGTCCGCGGCGCTCATGGACGCCATCCGGCGCCTCATCGCGGTCGCCACGGCGACGACGGCGCCCGCGGACGCGACGCTGGCGGCGGCGCGCGAGCTGGAGTCCGTCGCGGACGCCTTGGAGCGGCACGTCCCCGACCCGCCGCTGCCCAAGACCATGTTGCACATCGAGGACGGCGCCCGCGCCGACCTCGCCGGGCGCATGGCCTACGACGTCGTCATCGGCCGGCACAACCCGATGGCGCTCCCGCTGGAGGTGGCGTTCGAGCCGCCGAAGGCGCTGCTGCGCGGCACGTTCACCCGCCCGTACGAGGGGCCGCCCGGCTGCGTCCACGGCGCGGTGCTCGCGGGCGCGTTCGACATCGTGTGCGCGGCGGCGAACTTTATCGCCGGGGTCGCGGGCCCGACGGCCCGGCTGGAGATCGTCTACCGCCGCCCGACCCTGCTCGGGGAGCCGTGCGTGTTCGAGGGCGAGGTCGAGGCGCGCGAGGGCAGGCGGGTGCGGACGGTCGGGCGGCTCCTGCAGCGCGGCCGGGTGACGGTCGAGGCGACGGGCGACTTCGTCCACCTGGACCGGGAGGACATCGCGCGCATGGCCGCCCAGATGGAGTGACGCCGGGCCGCGCGGCCCGCCGAGCCGGCGCCCCCCGTCCGCCGAGCCGGCGCTTGGACGGCGATCCGCCGGGTAGGACAAGTGCCCTGAAAGCCTGGTTAAAGGGGGCATTGTGACTCTGGTGGGAAGCGTTGTTCGCGAGACGGCGCCGCCGCTTCCGGCGCCCCGTGGGGCGTTGTCGGAAGCGGTGACGGCGGTGCTGCCGCGTTCACCCGGAAGCGGCGTCCGCGTGGCGCCGGACGCCGTGTCCGGCGCCGATCCGTTCGGGGAGGACCTGCAACTCGCGCTTTACTCCTGCTACGAGCTGCACTATCGCGGGTTCGAGGGCGTCGACGCCGAGTGGGAGTGGGACCCGGACCTGCTGCGCCTTCGCGGCGAGATGGAACGCGCCTTCCTGCACGCGCTCCGGGACGGGACCGCCCCGGGCGACGATGTGACCGGCGTCCTGGACGAACTGCTGGTGGAGCCCGTCGACGGGCAGGGCGTCTCCCACTACCTACGCGACCACGGCGAGTGGTGGCAGATGCGCGAGTACCTGGCGCACCGTTCGATCTACCACCTCAAGGAGGCCGATCCGCACGCCTGGGTGATCCCGCGGCTGCGCGGCCACGCCAAGGCGGCCCTGGTCGCGGTGGAGTTCGACGAGTTCGGCGGCGGACGCGGCGACCGCGTCCACGCCCGGCTGTTCGCGGACCTGCTGGAGGACGTCGACCTCGACCCCTCGTACGGCGCCTACCTGGACCGCGTGCCCGCCGAGATGCTGGCGACCGTGAACATGATGTCGCTGTTCGGGCTGCACCGCGGCCTGCGCGGGGCAATGGTCGGGCATTTCGCCGCCGCCGAGATCACCACCGCGCCCAGCGCCCGGCGGCTGGCCGGCGCCCTGGAGCGGCTGGAGGCGGGCCCGGCCGCGCTGCTCTTTTACACCGAGCACATCGAGGCCGACGCCGTGCACGAGCAGGTGCTGCGGCACGAGGTCATCGGCGACCTCCTGCAAGGCGAGCCCGAGCTGGCCGCGGACGTGGTCTTCGGAGTGCGGGCCACCGAGCTGCTGGAGGACCGGTTCGGAACGTTCGTCCTGGAACGCTGGCGGTCGGGCCGGCCGTCCCTCGACGGCCGTCTCTAGCGCGCGGCCCCTAGGAGGCGGCTAGGAGGCGGCGCCCTCCGGCCCGTCCGGGCGCGGTTTCGCGCCCGGACGCCGCCGGGAGCGGTGGCTCGTGTCGCAGAACGGATAGCGGTGGCTCCGTCGGCAGGCGCACAGCGCGACCTGGAAGCGATCGCACGTCACCGTGGTGCCGTCGTCCAGGACGACCTCGACCGGGCCCTCGACCAGCATCGGGCCGCCGGGCACCATCCGCACCCGCCGCGCCTCCCGCTCGTCGGGGCGGGAGGCGCGGCGGGTGCGCGGCGTGCCGGCGGGATCGGGCGTCATCGGTGGTCACCGGCCTTCCCTGCTCTTCCGCGGTGTCTCACGCGACCTGGGTGACGTCGTCGGGGCGCTCGTCCGCGCTCGCGAGGTCGGCGCGGATCACCACCAGCTCCTCATGGCGCTGCCCGGCCCGCACCAGCCCGCGCGATTCCAGTTCGGCGGCCCGGCCGAGCATCACCGGCCCGAAGGGCTCCTGGCGGCGGGCCACGACCGACGCCCGCATCCCCGCTCGTTCGAGCAGGTCGAAGGTGGCCGCGACCCCGTTGAGCGCGGAGTGCAGCACCAGCAGGGTCCCGCCCGGGGCCAGGTGGTCCGGGGCCTCGGTGCAGATCCGGTTCAGCAGGGCCCGGCCGTCCGGCCCGGCCTCCCACGCGCGGGCCGAGCCGCGCGCCGACGCCGGGTCCGTCGTCCCGCACACGTACGGCGGGTTGGCGATGACCAGGTCGAACCGCTCGCCCGCGACGGGCCCGAACAGGTCGCCCCGCACCGCGCGTACCGGCAGGCCGCGCAACCGGGCGTTGAGCCGCGCGGTGAGCACGGCGCGCGCCGACACGTCCACCGCGACGACGCGCGAGGCGCCGCGGCGCGCGGCGGCCATCGCCACCGCGCCGGTCCCGGTGCCGAGTTCCAGGACGCGGGCGCCGCGCGTCACGGGAAGGCGGCGCAGCACGTCGGCCAGCAACCGGGTGTCCCCCTGTGGCCGGTACACGCCCGGCGGCCTCAACAGCAACATGCTGCTTCCTATGCCGCAGGAGACTTGTCGGAAACATGGCAAAAGGCCCGCTTTGCTGGTCAGTGGGCTTGCGCCGGCGCTGCCGCCGAGCGCTGCCTGAGACCTCGACATGGCCGTTGACCAGGCAAGATGCGGCGGGCGGCGGAGCGGGGGAAGGCGGCGAGAGGTTTTCCCGGGCCGGCAGGGGGCAGGTGCGCGCCAACGCCGCCCCGGAAGTCCGCACACCACCGGCCACGGATGAGGAAGGTTCGTCCCCAATGGCGTTCAACCCGCTCGAACACCGCGGAATCCCGCTGGACGACCAGCTGCGCAACTGGGCGCAGTTGGACGTCGCCCCCGTCGATCCCGACGAGTCCGATCCCTACACCAAGTGCCGCATCATCACGATGAACGGCATCGAGGTGGAGGCGATCATGTTCAGCCACCACTTCGCCCGGGTCTGCCCGGACCTGGAGGTCAAGCGGCAGCTGGCCCAGGTCCGCTACATCGAGCACCAGCAGCAGAAGACGGTCAACTGGCTGCTGCCCGGCCAGGCGTCGGTGCTGGAGACCACGATCAGCTACGAGCAGGTCGCCACCGACCTGACCGGCTGGGTCGCCCGCCAGGAACCCGACCCCTATCTCAGGCAGGCCTACGAGTTCGGGCTGCTGGAGGACTTCGACCACCTGTACCGGTACGCCAACCTGTACGAGATCATCGAGCACCGCAAGGCCGAGAAGATCATCGACGGGCTGACCGAGGTCATGCCGGGACGCCCCGGCCACCTGCAGCACCGCGACCCGTTCGACAACGTCCGCGAGCCCTACGACAGGGCCGCCGCGGCGCCGCTGTCCAAGCTGCACGCGCTGACGATCATGTCGGCCGAGCAGCAGACGATGAACTTCTACATGAACGTCGGCCCCATGTACATGGAGCCGATCGCCCGGCAGCTCTACCAGGAGATCGGGCTGGTGGAGGAGGAGCACGTCACCCACTACGAGTCCCTGGTCGACCCGGGCGAGACGTGGTGGGAGCGGCTCGTCAACCACGAGTACAACGAGTGCTACCTGTACTACTCCTTCATGCAGACCGAGACGGACCCGCGCATCAAGGGCATCTGGGAACTGCACCTGAACATGGAGCTGGAGCACCTGCGGATCGCCTGCGACCTGATGCGCCGGCACGACGGCCGCGACCCCGAGAGCGTCGTGGCGCCCGCGCTGCCCGAGCCGGTCACCTTCGAGCCGAACAAGCAACTCGTCCGGGAGCTGCTCGCCACGCAGATCGACTGCACCACCCTGGGCACCGGCTACGTCCAGGAGGCGCACGAGCGGTTCGAGCGGATGCAGGACCGGATCAACGCCGAGCGGCCCCCGCAGGAGCAGGTCATCGACGACCACCGCGCCAAGTTCGGCGACGAGTACCGGCTCGAGACCGAAGGCCCCCACCCCGTCGAGCGGCTGCGCGACAAGCCCGCCCGGTGACGACCCGACCGAAGGAGAGGACGGCAGTGAGCGCCACAACGACGCCGGTGGAGTCCACCGGCGATGTCATCGATCTGCTGCGGGCGCAGCACGGGCGGATCCGCGACCTGTTCGACCTGGTCATGCACTCGGACGGGCGGGAGCGCAAGGAGGCCTTCCAGGCGCTCGTGCGGCTGCTGGCGGTGCACGAGACGGCCGAGGAGGAGATCGTCCATCCGGCCGCCCGGCGGCTGCCCGGCGGCGACGGGATCGTCGACGACCGGCTGAGCGAGGAGCGCGAGGCCAAGGAGCTGCTGTCGGAGCTGGACGGCATGGACACCGACGACCCGCGGTTCCTGAAGTCGCTCGACAAGCTCCGCATGGACGTGCTCACCCACGCCCGCGCCGAGGAGCGCTACGAGTTCGACCGGCTCCGCGACCAGTTCAGCCCGACGCAGCTCAAGGGGTTCGCCGCCGCCGTCCGCGCAGCGGAGGCGACCGCGCCCACCCATCCGCACCCGGGGGTGGAGTCGGCGTCCAAGAACCTGCTCGCCGGCCCCATGGTCGCGGTGGTGGACCGCGTCCGGGACATGATCCGCGACGCCCGCGGCAAGGACTGACGCGCCCGGCGCCCGGGACCGGCTCGCGGTCGGCTCCGGGCACCGCAGGCCCGGGCGCCACGTGTGCTTTGGAGGGATGGATGAAGCGCGCCATCGTGGTGGTGATGGTCACGGCCGGCGCCGTCGCCGGCGTCGTCCGCCGCCTGCGTTCCCGCTCGGCCTCGCACGGGGCGGAGTCCGGCCGCTGGCTGGTCGCCACCGTCAACCGCCCGCCCGGGGAGTTCGACCGCGGCGGGGTCCCGGACCCGCTGGCCCGGCTCGGCGACCACGTCGAGATCCGGACCGCCGAGGCGCCCGGAGGCAAGGGCACCGAGCTGGCCGCGCGGCTGCGCGAGGCGAACGGCACCGGGACCCTGGCGCGGCTGACCGGGCGCGACCCCCGGCAGCAGGTGCGGCAGGCGCTGCGGGAGGCGAAGTCGCTGGCCGAGACCGGCGAGGTCATGCGGCCGGACGCGCCCCCGACCACCCGGCCCACGGTGGGCGGGCGGCTGATGGGCCTGGCCACCCGGCGCGCCGGCGGGGAGGGACGGCTGTGAAGGCACTGTGCTGGGAGGGCGTCGACGAGCTGGCGGTGCGCGACGTCCCCGAACCGGAGATCCGCAACGGCCAGGACGTCATCGTCAAGGTCACGGCGAGCACCACGTGCGGGTCCGACCTGCATCTGATCGGCGGCTACATCCCCGCGATGCGGGCCGGCGACGTCATCGGGCACGAGTTCCTCGGCGAGGTCGTCGAGACCGGCCCGGACGTCCGCCGCCACAAGGTCGGCGACCGCGTCGTGGTGTGCTCCTTCGTCGGCTGCGGACGCTGCTGGTACTGCGCCAACGACATGTGGTCGCTGTGCGACAACTCCAACACCAACTCCGGCATCACGCAGGCCATGTGGGGTTACGAGCCGGGCGCGGCCCGGACGTGTGCATCGAGGCGGTCGGGATGGAGGCCCACACCACCGGCCCGGAGAACGCCTACGACCGGGTCAAGCAGCGGCTGCGGGCGCAGACCGACCGGCCCGCCGCGGTGCGCGAGGCCGTCTACGCGTGCCGCAAGGGAGTTACCGGGCCACCCACGAGATGCCCCTCGACGACGCGCCCCGCGCCTACGACCTTTTCAAACACAAGAACGACGGCTGCGTCCGGGCGGTGATCCGCCCGGAGGGCTGAGCCGTCCGCGGGGAGGAGGAGAGATGGCCGACGTGTTCACGGTGCTGGGCCACGACCACACCGAGGTCAAGCGGATGCTGGACGAGCTGGAGGCCGGCCCCACCAGGGCGACCGGCGCCGGCGAGGACGCGCTCGCGGCGCGCGGCAGGAAGGTGCAGCGGCTCATCACCGAGGAGTCCAAGCACGAGGCGGTGGAGGAGGAGTACTTCTGGCCGGCCGTCCGGCGGCTGGTCCGGGGCGGGGACCGGCTGGCCGACCACGCCGTGGCGCAGGAGCAGGCCGCCAAGCAGGTGCTGGACGACCTCATCGCCGCGCAGCCCTGGCAGGATCGCTTCGAGGAGCTGCTGGCGGACTTCATCGCCGACGCCCGCGAGCACATCGCCTTCGAGGAGGAGCAGGTGTGGCCGCGCCTGCGCGAGCTCATCACCGCCGAGCGGGCGAAGGAGCTCGGCCGCAAGGTGGAGGCGGGCAAGCGGCTCGCGCCGACCCGTCCGCACCCCAACACCCCGCCCAGGCCCGCCGTCCTGAAGGCGGCGGGGCCGATGGTCGGGGTGGCGGACCGGATGCTCGACAGGGTGACCGGCCGCGACCGGGACTGAGGCGCCGCCGCCGGCCGGGTCGTCACCGGCCCTGGGCGGTCACTGCCGGCCGGGAGGCGGGGGCGTCGCGATCTCCGCCTCCTCCGGCGGCTCCAGCGGCGGGTAGCGCAGGTCGAACGCCGGACGCAGCGACCGGATCCGCGGCATCGAGGTGAAGTTGTGCCGGGGCGGCGGGCAGGACGTGGCCCATTCCAGCGAGCCGCCGTAGCCCCACGGGTCGTCCACGCCGACGGGCTCGCCGCGCCGGTGCGTCCGGTAGACGTTCCACAGGAACGCGAAGGTGGAGGCGCCCAGGATGAACGAGCCGATCGACGACACGAAGTTCAGCGTCGCGAACTGGTCGGGGTAGTCGGCGATGCGGCGCGGCATGCCTTCGGCGCCCAGCCAGTGCTGGACGAGGAAAGTGGTGTGGAAGCCGACGAACAGCGACCAGAAGTGGATCTTCCCCCAGGTCTCGTTCAGCTTCTTGCCGGTCATCTTCGGCCACCAGAAGTAGAACCCGCCGAACATCGCGAACACCACCGTGCCGAACAGCACGTAGTGCATGTGCCCCACGACGAAGAACGAGTCGGTGAGGTGGAAGTCCATGGCCGGCGACGCCAGGATCACCCCGGTGAGGCCGCCGAACAGGAACGTCACCAGGAACCCGATCGCCCACAGCATCGGGGTCTCGAGCGAGATCTCGCCCTTCCACATGGTGCCGACCCAGTTGAAGAACTTGATGCCGGTCGGCACCGCGATCATGAACGAGGTGATCGAGAAGAAGGGCAGCAGGACCTGGCCGGTGGCGAACATGTGGTGGGCCCAGACGGTCATGGACAGCCCGGTGATGCTGATGGTGGCGGCGACCATGCCGAGGTACCCGAAGAGCGGCTTGCGCGCGAACACCGGGATGATCTCGGTGACGATGCCGAAGAACGGCAGCGCCACGATGTAGACCTCGGGATGGCCGAAGAACCAGAACAGGTGCTGCCACAGCAGCGCCCCGCCGTTCGCGCCGTCGTAGACGTGGGCGCCGAGCCTGCGGTCGGCCTCCAGCGCGAACAGGGCGGAGGCCAGCACCGGGAACGCGATGATGACCATCAGGCTGGTGAGCAGCACGTTCCAGGTGAAGATCGGCATCCGGAACATCAGCATGCCGGGGGCCCGCATCGTGATGATGGTGGTGATCAGGTTGACCCCGGTCAGCGTCGTCCCGACCCCCGACACGATCAGGCCCATGACCCACAGGTCCTTGCCCTGGCCGGGCGAGAACGTCGCGGACGTCAGCGGCGAGTAGGCGAACCACCCGTAGTCGGCGGCTCCGTTCGGCATGAGGAATCCGGCCAGCAGCATCAGGGAGCCGAACGCGAACAGGTAGTAGGTCAGGGCGTTCAGCCGCGGGAAGGCCACGTCGGGCGCGCCGATCTGCAGCGGCACGATCACGTTGGCGAACCCGAGGAACGTCGGGGTCGCGAAGAGCAGCAGCATGATGGTGCCGTGCATGGTGAAGAGCTGGTTGTACTGCAGCTCGTTCATCACCTGCAGGCCGGGCCGCAGGAGCTCCGCCCGCATCAGCATGGCCATCAGCCCGGCGACCAGGAACAGCGCGAACGATGTGGACAGGTACAGGTACCCGACCATCTTGTGGTCGGTCGTCGCCACGACCTTGCCGATCCTCGCCCCGAGGCCGTGCCGCGCCAGCGACTCCTCGGCGCTGGTGTCGGCTGCCTCCTCGACCGCCGTCATCCGGGCCCCCTCCCGCTCCCCGTGCCTACCGGGGCACTAGCCGGAGAAAGCCCACGTCAAACGCTCGACGCGTCCTGATCATCGTCATGCGCCCGGTCGGGGCCGGGCGGGGGAGGGCGGTGCCGCCGCCGGCCCGGCCGGTACAGTCGCGACCAAGATCAGGACATGCCGCGCGAGCCGGGCGGCCGGCCGGGCCGCGCGCACGACCGGAGGGGAGGACGCCGTGGAGCTTTCCGGTGTCGGCGTATGGAGCCAGCATCTGCGCTACGGGGACGCCGCCGAGGCGGCCGAGGCCGCCGCGGAACTGGAGGAGCTGGGCTTCCGCGCCCTGTGGATCCCCGACATCGGGGGGCCGGTCTTCGACGCCGTCGGGAATCTCCTCGGAGCCACCCGGCAGGCCGTCGTCGCGACCGGCATCCTGAACCTGTGGATGCACGCGCCCGAGGACGCCGCCGCGTCCTTCGCCTCGCTGTCGGCCGAGCACGGCGACCGCTTCCTGATGGGCATCGGGGTGAGCCACGCTCCGCTGGTGGACGCCTCGGAGCCCGGCCGGTACCGCAGGCCGCTCGCGGCGATGGGCGCCTTCCTCGACGGCCTGGACGGGGCGGACCGGCCCGTGCCCCGGGAGAACCGGGTGCTCGCCGCGCTCGGCCCCAAGATGCTGGAGACGGCGGCGAAGCGCGCGCGGGGCGTCCACCCCTATCTCGTCCCGCCCGAGCACACCCGGCTGGCCCGCGAGGCGGTGGGGGACGGACCGCTCGTGCTCCCGGAGCAGACGGTGATCCTCTGCTCGACGCGGGACGAGGCGCGGGCGATCGGGACGGGCTGGCTGGGCTCCTATCTCGGCCTGCCGAACTACGCGGGCAACCTGCTGCGCCTCGGCTTCACGCAGGAGGACGTCGACTCGGTGAGCGACCGGCTGTTCGACGCGCTGATCGCCTGGGGCGACGAGGAGGCGATCAAGCGGCGGGTGGACGAGCACCGCGCCGCCGGCGCCGACCACGTCTGCGTGCAGGTGCTCACAGCCGACCAGAACGCCTTCCCCCGGGAGGAGTGGCGCCGCCTCGGCCCCGCGCTGCGGTAGGCCGGCCGCTCTTGGTGCGGGGCCGGTCGCCTGTCAGGCTGGTGAGCATGCGGATACTCGTCGTCGGCGCCGGGATCATCGGTGCCGCGCTGGCCGACCGGCTCGCCCGCCCGGTGGACGGCGGGCGGCCCGGCGCGGGCGACACGGTGACGGTCGTCGAGGAGCGGTGGCCCGGCGCCGGGACGTCCGGCACCAGCTACGCCTGGCTCAACGCCAACGACCCGGCCGACCCGGTCTACCACCGCTTCCGGACGGCGGCGCTGCGCGCCTGGCGGGACCTGGCCGCCGGGTTCGGTGACCCGTCCTGGTACCGGCAGGCGGGCAACCTCGTGTGGGCGACGGCGGACGAGGCGAAGGCCCGGCTGTCCGCCCGGGTCGACGGCCTGGCCGGCCTCGGGTACGCCGCCCATCTGATCGACCGGGAGGAGTCGCGCGCGCTGGAGCCGGCCCTGAGCGCACCGCGCGACGCGCTGTTCGCGCACTTCCCGGATGAGGGCCACGTGCACGGCGGCCCTGCCGCGCAGGCCCTTGCCCTGCGCGCGCAGCAGTCCGGTGCCGACATCGTCACCGGGCACCGCGCGGTGCGGCTCAACCTGCGCGGCGACCGCGTGACCGGGGTGCGGCTGGACGACGGCCGCGACCTGGACGCCGACCTCACGATCTGCGCCGCGGGCCGGCACGCCCCCGCGCTGCTGGCCACCGCCGGGATCACGCTGCCGCTGGTCGACCCGGCCGCGCCCGGCTCGGCCGCGCCGTGCCTCGTCGCCACCACGACCCCGGCGCCGGGCGCCCTCAACGGTGTCGTCCACGCCCCCGAGCTGTCGGCCCGGCCGGCGGAGAACGAGGCGCTGGTCCTGGAGTGCGACGACATCGACGCCGGCGTCGACGAGTCGGTCCCGGCGGAGCAGATCCGGGCCGCCGGCGACGAGCTCCTCGCCCGCGCCCGGACGCTTCTCCCTGCCCTGACCGCGCGGGTCGCCGAGGTGCGGCGGTGCGTCCGACCGCTGCCCGCCGACGGGTACCCGCTGGTCGGCCCGCAGCGCCCCGGCCTCTACACCGCCGTCACCCACAGTGGCATCACCCTCGGCCCCCGCCTGGCCGAGCTGGTCGACCAGGAGATCCACGGCCGCCCCGCCGAGGCGCTCGCGCCCTACCGGCCCGGCCGCCACGGCTAGCCGCGGCCCCTTCCCTCACGTGTGCGCGATCAGGACGGCGGGGTCCTCCACGCAGTCGGCCACGTAGCGCAGGAATCCGCCGGCGGTGCCGCCGTCGCAGACCCGGTGGTCGAAGGTGAGGGACAGCTGGGCGATCTTGCGCGGGACGACGGCGCCGCCGTGCACCCAGGGCCGGTCGATGACGCGTCCGACACCGAGGAGCGCGGCTTCGGGGTGGTTGATGATGGGGGTGGAGCCGTCGACGCCGAAGACGCCGTAGTTGTTGAAGGTGAAGGTGCCGCCGGTCAGCGATTCGGGCGGCAGCTTCCCGGCCCGCGCCAGCCCGGTGAGCCGGGCGAGTTCCGCGGCGAGCCCCTCGGTCGTCAGCGACTGCGCGTCCCGGACGACCGGCACGACGAGACCGCGGTCGGTCTGCGCCGCGAACCCGAGGTTGACGCGCCCGTGCCGGACGATCTCGCCGCGCTCGGTGTCGACCGAGGAGTTCAGCTCGGGGAACCGTTGCAGGCCGGACACGCAGATGCGGGCCAGCAGCGCGAGCAGCCCGATGCCGAGGTCGGGGCGGCTCTCGCGCAGCGCGTCCTTCGTCTCGATGAGGCCGGTGGCGTCGACGTCCACCCACGTCGTGGCGTCGGGGATCTCGCGGCGGCTGCGGGCCATCTTGTCGGCGACGGCCCGGCGCAGCCCGCGCAGCGGGACGCGTTCGTCCGCCGGCCCGGGCGGCGGCGCGGCGGCCGGTTCGCCGCGGGTCCCGGCGGCGATGGCCTGCTCGACGTCGCGGCGGAGGACGACGCCGCGCGGCCCGGTGGGGGTGACGGCGGCGACGTCGATCCCGTGCTCGGCGGCGATCCTGCGGACGAGCGGCGAGATCACCCGAGGTGCCTGCGCGGGGGGCGCCGGAACCGGGC